>DATAWZ010000188.1:0-9070 GCA_036266975.1 Solirubrobacteraceae bacterium | reverse complement strand
GGCCGAGCGCGGCCAGTAGCGCCGGCAGCGCCGCCAGCGTCACCGTCGCCGCGCTCGCGGCGACGATCGCGCCGCCCAGCCCCATCGAATACAGAAAGCGCTCGGGGAAGATCAGCAGCGAGGCCAGGGCGGCGGTGACGGTGAGCGAGGAGATCAGCACCGTGCGCCCGGCCGTCGAGAGCGTCGCGCGCAGCGCGAGCTCGACGTCGCCGCCGTTGCGCGTGCGCTCCTCGCGGTAGCGCGAGACGAACAGCAGCGAGTAGTCGATGGCCAGCCCGAGCCCGAGCCCGGTGGAGATGTTGACCGCGTAGACCGACACGTCGGTGACCTGGGTGGCCAGGCGCAGCCCGAGCAGCGTGAGCAGGACCGAAAGAACGCCGACGAGCGGCGGGATCAGCGCCGCGACCAGGCTGCGGAAGAACAGGAACGCGAGCAGGACGATGACCGGGACGGCCATCAGCTCGGCGCGCAGCAGGTCGTGCTCGACGAAGTGGTTGGCGTCGGCGTTGGCGATCGTCAGGCCGCCCACCAGGGCGCCGGGCGCGACGCGCTCGATTCGGCCGCGCAGCACGCTGGCGTCGTCCTGCAGCGCGCGGTCGTTGCGCGGGCGGAAGGTGACGTAGATGAGCGTCGCGTCGCCCGCGCGCGAGACGAGCTGAGGGCCGAGCCCGGGGGTGTGCAGGTCCTGGACGAGCGCGACGAGCCGGTCGGCGTGCAGGACCCGCTCGGCGGCGGCGAGCCGGGCCAGCGAGGCGGGGTCGCTGGCGATGGGCGGTCGGCCGCGCAGCAGCACGCTGAGCCCGGGGCTGGCCTGGGCGCCGGTGGCGCGCTGGATCGCGTCCTCGGTGCGCGCGCTCGAGCTGCCCGGGTTGGTGCCGCCGAAGGGCTGCAGGCGCGAGAAGACGGTGACGCCGACGCCGCCGCAGGCGAGCGCGGCGAGCAGGGTGGCCAGCGGCAGCGCGACGCGGTGGCGGGTCGCGGCGCGAGCCAGGCGGGCGGCGATCATCGGTGTGGTTCGGGATCGGGATTGCCCTCGGCGAGTCGGGCAAAGCGCTCGGCGGCGAGCGTGTGCAAGTCGATCCCCAGATCGAGCACGTCCTCGCAGTCGCTGAACGGCATCATCTTCACCAGGGGGCGGATCTCCTCGAGCTCGGCCGCCATGCGCGCGTGGCGATCGGCGATCCGCTGAAGGATCGCGGCGCGCTCGCCCGGCGGCGCGCCGTCCAGCAGGAACAGCCGCAGCATCCCCTCGCTGCGCAGCTCGAAGGTGCCCCCGTCGTCGTCGGCGCTGAGCCAGTCCGACAGCGCCTGGCGGCCGGCGCCGGTGATCAGCCAGCGCACCCGCGGCCGGGCGCCGGCGGGGTCGGGGGCAGGCTCGACCAGGCCGGCTGCGTGCAGGCGGCGCAGCTCGGGATAGATCTGTCCGTAGCTCGCCGCCCAGAAGTAGCGCGCCGAGCGGTCGACGAGCTGCTTGATGTCATAGCCGCTGAGCGGCGCGGCGGCGACCATGCCGAGGACGGCCCGGCCCGTGGGCGTGAGGCTCTCGCCGCTTGCGGACATGTATCGCGCGAATATAGCGCGCAGATATATCTATGTGGGAGATGCGGGCGATCGGCCGCGCGCGGCGACTTGGAAGTGCCCGTGCGCCGTGCAGGTCGGCTTGGAGTGGCCCGAGACGGTCTGCGTGGCCGTGTAGCTGCCGTGCGCCGCGCGGGCGCTCGTGAACGTGCCGCTGAAGTCCGCGAACGTGGTCAGGCCGATCTGCCCCTCGTTGACTTTGAGCGCGAATCGCCCGGTGCGCGAGATCGCGCGTGCCGAAGGCGGGGAACCCCCCGCAGCGGGTCTCGAACGAGAACGAGGCGATGCGGCGGGTGCGGACGGTGAAGCGCAGCGTGCAGCCCGACTTCGCGCACGTGCCCGAGAAGCGAGTCCCGCTCGAGGGCAGCGTGAGCGCCCGCGCAGCCGATCTGCGCACCTACCTCGAGGATGGGTCCCGGCCGGCTCTCCAGCTGTTGCTCGATCCGGACACTCGCATTGCCCGCCGACGGGCGGCCGAGGGATTGAAGCCCGTCACGGCGACGCGGGGATTGCTATGCGCCCCCCACGAACGACACGCGGTCACCGAGCTGGCGATTGGCTGCGGACCGTTCGAGGGGCTGGCGCACACGTGACGGCGCTGCGCGGACGCTCAAGGAGTCTGCTGCTCGCTCGACGAGAACCTGTTTGACGATTTCATCAAGAAACGATGGGGTGCCGACCAGTAGCCCTGCGCAGTCAAGGACAACATCGTCCCCAGCCAGCTGTGCTCCAAGCGCAGCGACAAGCTCCCGGGCCTGATCCCGGGCTCCGGCGTGCTCGGGTGTTTGAATGCGGAGGACCACGGTTTCAAGGATAGAGCGGCAGGCTCAGCGCCACGATCACGCCGGGCAGGAAAGGAACCGCCTCGTGGGTATGCCCCTCGGCCGAGATCGCGACTCGTGCCTCGCCGCTGCGGATGATCATGCGGCCGCGGACTCCGACCACCTGTTCGATGGTCGTGAAGAGCCCTTGACCCCGCCCCGGGTCATCAGGTACCGAGGAGACGAGGTACTCGGTCGCGAGCGTGATCGCGTCGAGGTCGGACTCCGGCTCGTGCGTGCCGGTGGCCAGAAACGATCCGCGGATGCCGCGGCCGGCGTCGCCGATGACGACCTGGACCCGATCGTCGTGATCCGGCGGCAATCCGCCGCGGTGGGCGCGATAGACCTGGCCCATAATCAGGGCGTCGTCGCCCGAATGCTCGATCGCGTTGGCAACCATCTCCCATACGCCCTCGGTGATCGCGCCGAGGACCGCGGGATCAACGTGGCTCTCCAGCTGCGCCCACAACAGACTCGACAAGGCCTGCGCACCGCCCGAGTCCGAGGCCGACCTGAGGCACCACGACGTCGGAGGCGTAGTCCGCGGGTGTGTCGGCCAGACCGCCGTCGGCAGCGCCCGGCAACTCGCGGAGGCCCATGGTGGCAAGATGCGAGCGGGTCGCCGCGAGGTCTGGCGGCAGCACGTCGTCGAGACTGCTCCTCGCGGCACGCAGCGCGCACGCCGTCCCTACGAGACCATACGCGTCTATGAACCGCAGGCGACGCAGATCGCACCCACCCTGTCCGACACTCAACGCCGCGTCGAACGAGGAGATCGTGAGCGCTCCTGCGGCGACCGGAAGACGAGCCACCATCTCAGCGTAATCCGCGCGGGACTCGTCCGCCCGGCGCCGTCGGCCGGGGTTTGCTCCTCGCCGCAGGGCCGACGCCCTCCAGATTCCGTCGAGGACAGGCTCGGGGTCCACGCGCGAGCTCGCACGTCGCACGAGCACTGGATTTCCGGTCGCTCACGCGGATTCGGCACGACGACAGAGGTCGCCGGCCGTCATATGACGGCGGACGGCCCTATTGGGACGGCCTTCGAACCCTGGCCTCGCAGCCGACGTGGAGCGCCTCGCTCGCGCCGTGGCGCTAGACCGCGATGCGGCTGACGTCGTAGGTCGACGGCTCCGGTACCGGTCGACCCGTGGATCGTAGGAGCCCGACGTGCGCAGCGACCGCGGCGCGTGCGTTGCGCTCGATCTCGTCACGGTCGTCCCCCGCCGCGGTGCAGCCGGGGAGATCGGGCACGTATGCCCACCAGCCATCGAGGTTCCGCTCGTAGATCGCCAAGTATTCGGTCATCGCAGCTCGTTGATCCCGCTCGCGCGCCTGATCGATGACAGGGTACCGGTCGCGACCTGCTTCCCCGGGCTGCCGGGGACGGTCACGACGTTCGGATTCTCGGCATGCACGTATTGGTCGATGGCTCCCGACGGTGCGCACGAGCTCCCAGCCATGAGCGCGAAGGATCTTCTCGATCTCGCGGACCGTCTTCGGCACTGCGCGAGCCGACCGACGACCGCGGAGGGGACACCGGCCGCGGGTTCCCAGGCCAACCCACATCGCCGGCGGAGCGGAGAGGGCGGGATTCGAACCCGCGATGGAGTTTGACCCCCATACTCGCTTAGCAGGCGAGTGCCTTCAGCCGCTCGGCCACCTCTCCCGGGACGTATCGGTCGCCCGGCCAGTGTAGAGGGTGCGCGCGGCCCCGAGCCTCACCGGCGACGGCGGTGACGGTGGCGCGCCGGGCGCTTTGCAGGCGCGGGATGCGAGGGCGCGACGGGCGGCGCCGGCGCCGCCTGGCAGGGCGACTCGCTGGTGCGCGTGTCGCTGGGGCCGTTCGCGTAGGAGAAGGTCGCGGTGATGGTCCATTGCCCGCTCGACGGGCAGCTCGACGGCGTCCGAAGGTAGGCCAGGTCGCCGGCCGTGCGCGGATTGACGGTCAGCTGCAGGCGGGTGAGCGAGACGCCGAGCGGCAGCGCGGGGTTCACGGTGATCGTGTCGGTCCCGACGTCGTCGCGGAACTCGGTCGCCGGCAGGCCGGCGAGGTCGACGAGCACGATGATCTGGCTGGGTGCGTTGAACAGGGTGACGTGCGTGTCGATCGGCGCGCCGGTCGCGAGCTCTCCCACCGTGGTCCCCGAGCCCAGGACGCTGGCGGCCGGACACGCGGCGCTCTGCTCGAGGACGACCTGTGGGTCCGAGGCCATGCAGGCCGGCAGGGCGGCGGTGTTCAGCGTGGTCCCGGGCGGGAACTGGAACTGGATCCGGCGCAAGACGGCCGGCACGCCGAACAGCGCGCCGGGGTCGCTCCAGGTCATCAGGGTCTGCAGCCCGGTGGAGACGCCCAGTGCGCCGGACCCGAACGCCATCTGGAAGCCGTTGGCGAACTCGGGGCTCGCGGCGGCAGGAGCGGCGGCGACGAGGCCCACCGCGACGGCGGCGGTTGCGATCAGTCGGCGCATGGGTTGCGCACCGTACCAGGGTGTGGTTGCATAATGCAACCGCTAATTTGGTGTGTCCTGTGCTCGGTCGCGACTACGAGAACCTGAACTGCTCGATCGCGCGCGCCCTCGAGCGCGTCGGCGAGCGCTGGACGCTGCTGATCCTGCGCGACGCCTGCCTGCGCGACGTGCGCCGGTTCAGCGACTTCCAGCGCAGCCTGGGGATCGCGCGCAACATCCTGGCCACGCGCCTGCGGCAGCTGTGCGCCGACGGCCTGCTCGAGCGCCGCGTCGAGAACGGCCACCCCGACCGCGTCGAATACCACCCGACCCCGCAGGCCCTGGACCTCTACACGGGGCTGGCCGCGCTGATGCAGTGGGGCGACCGCTACCTCGCCCCGAACGGGCCGCCGGCGCTGATCGAGCACGCGGGCTGCGGCGGCGCCGCGGTGGTGAGCGTCACCTGCGCGGGGTGCGGCGCGGAGCTACGGTCCGGCGACCTCCACGGCCGGCGAGGTCCCGGCGGCTGAGCCTCAGCGGAGCGGGTGGCGATGGCGGCAGGGCTGCTGCGCTCGGGTCACGTGGCGCCCTGATATAAGTCGCCTCAACGCGGCCTTTGCACCGCGAGCGAAGACGGACGGGGGGTGGGGATCGGTGTTCGGAGGCAAGAAGAAGCTCTACGCGGAAGGCGCGCAGACCGAGGGCTTGGTGGTCGGTGCCGCTCCCAGCAAGGACCCTGGGTGGTACTGGTACACCGTCCGGGTGAAGCTCCCCGACGGCTCGACCACCGAGATCAGGGCATCGAACGACGGTTTCGCGCTTGACGTGGGGGACATCGTTCCCGTTCGCTACGACCCTTCGAATCACTCAAAGGTTGTGCTCGACGTCCCGCTGCTCAAAATGAGGTACAAGCAGGCAGAGGCGGCTCAACAGGCGCAGTTCGATGCACAGCTCGCACACATGGGTGAGCCTGGCTCACCTGCGCCGGGCGGGCCCGCTGCCCAGGCGCTCGCCGGCTTGGGCGACCTCGGCGATCTGAAGGCGCAGATCCTGCAGATGGCCGAGCAGAGCCCCGGGTCCGTCATCGACCTGAGGTCATCCCAGCCCCCGGCAGAGCAGGCTTCGGATCCACTTGATCGGCTCGCGAAGCTCGCCGACCTGAAGCAGCAAGGCGTTCTCACCGACGCCGAGTTCACCGCCGCGAAGGTGAAGATCCTCGGCGAGGGCTGAGGCCGCGAGCTCGCAGTGCATCCGCGCACCGCGCGAACGCGCAAATCACGCGGTCTGCGCAAAACGGAGCGGGAGGGATTCGAACCCCCGGGCGACTTGCGCCGCCGGCTGCTTTCAAGGCAGCTGCGTTCAACCAGGCTCCGCCACCGCTCCAGGCATCGCACAGCTTGACGCACGGCGAACGTCGTCGCCGACGCCCTTGACACGGACTGCCATTAGTGTAAAGCTGGTGGGCAGCATAAGCGCATTGTGTAAAAGCATTCACAGGAGGTGCGTGCGATGTCGAGCGCCACAGAGGTGGTCCGCACGCCGTCGCCGGCGAGGCGACGGGACTTAACCCCACCATTCCCATGAGCTGGCGTGACCCCAAGCGCTACTTGTGGCCCCTGGGGCTGCTCGTGCCGACGCTGCCGTTCATCGCGTGGGGCCTGGTGTCGGCCACCGGGCTCGGGCTGTTCTGGTGGATGGGTCCGCTGTTCGTGTTCGGCGTGATGCCGGTCCTCGACACGCTCGTCGGCAGCGACGCCCAGAACCCGCCCGACAGCGCGATCAAGTACCTCGAGCACGACCGCTACTACCGCTGGTGCACCTACCTGTACCTGCCGCTGCAATACGGCTCGCTGATCTGGGCCTGCTCGAAGTGGGGCTCGCTGGGCACCGTGGACGCGCTCGGGCTGGCGCTCACCGTGGGCTGCGTGAGCGGCGTGGCCATCAACACCGCGCACGAGCTCGGGCACAAGCGCAAGCAGGCCGAGCGCTGGCTCTCGCGGGTCGCGCTCGCGCAGACCGGCTACGGGCACTTCTTCATCGAGCACAACCGCGGCCACCACGTCCGCGTGGCCACGCCGGAGGACCCGGCGAGCTCGCGCCTGGGCGAGAGCTTCTGGGCGTTCCTGCCGCGCACCGTGGCCGGCAGCCTGCGCTCGGCCTGGGAGCTGGAGGCGGTGCGCCTCGACCGGCTCGGGCGCTCACACCTCTCGCGCCACAACGACATCCTCTCGGCGTGGGCGATGACCGTCGTGCTGTTCGGCGCGCTCGTCGCCGCCTTCGGCGTGCACGTGCTGCCCTGGCTGCTCGTGCAGGCGGTGTTCGGCTTCTCGCTGCTGGAGGTCGTCAACTACCTGGAGCACTACGGCCTGCGGCGCCAGCGTGGCGAGGACGGGCGCTATGAGCGCTGCCGGCCCGAGCACAGCTGGAACAGCAACAACGTCTCCTCCAACGTGCTCCTCTACCACCTGCAGCGGCACAGCGACCACCACGCCAACCCGGTGCGCCGCTACCAGGCCCTGCGCCACTTCCAGGAGGCACCCGAGCTGCCCTCGGGCTACGCGACGATGATCGTGCTTGCGTACGTGCCGCCGCTGTGGCGCCGGGTGATGGACCGGCGGGTGCTCGCGCACTACGACGGCGACGTCGGCCGCGCCAACGTCCATCCGCGCGCACGGGCACGCTACGGGCGGGCATGAGCCGCTACCGCTGTCCCGGCTGCGAGTACGTGTACGACGAGGCGCTCGGCGCCCCGCACGAGGGGTTCCCGGCGGGCACGGCGTGGGGCGAGATCCCCGATGACTGGTGCTGCCCGGACTGCGCGGTGCGCGAGAAGGTCGACTTCGAGCCGCCGGAGGATGAGTGACGCGGCTCTCCTACCCCGAGGCGGCCCGCGCGCTGCTGCGCGACAGCCTGCTGGACTCCGCGAGCGATCGGCTCGCCGAGCGGCCGTGGGGCGAGGTCACGATGGCCGATGTCGCGCGCGGCGCGGGGGTGAGCCGGCAGACGCTCTACAACGAGTTCGGCGCCCGCGACGAGCTCGCGCTGGCGCTGATCCTGCGCGAGGGCGAGCGGCTGCTCAGCGGCGTCGAGCAGGCGGTGATCGCCCACCGCGAGGAGCCGGCGGAGGCGCTGCGGGCGGCGTTTGAGCTGTTCCTCCTGGCCGCCGAGGAGAACCCACTGATCCGCACGATCGCCACCGGCGACGGCAGCGACGGCCTGCTCGCGCTCGTGACGACCCAGGGCCGGCCCGTCCTGTCCTTCGCCACCGATCGGCTTGGCGGATTCCTGCACGAGAGCTGGCCGGCGGTCGCCCGCGCCGACGCCGATGCGGTGGCTGAGATCGCGGTGCGCCTGGCCATCAGTCACGCCGCCTTGCCGACGGGGAGTGCCGCCGACACGGCGGCCGTCGTGGCGCGCGCGTTGGGGCCGCACCTGCGCGCGCTCGTCGACTGCGCCTGACCGTTTCCCGAGGCCTGGGATGGCGGGCGTCTAAACTGCCCTGCGCTGCGCCCGTAGCTCAGCTGGATAGAGCGTCGGTCTACGGAACCGAAGGTCAGAGGTTCGAATCCTCTCGGGCGCGTTAGAAAAGACCTGCAAAGCAGGTCTTTTCTCTTTTCTGTGTTTCGGGAGGCGGCACCTAGGATTTTTGTCTCCGAATTTTGTCTCCGGACGAGAGTGCGATGCGGGATCGTGCCTCGGCTACGCGCTCCGGGTTGGGCAGGGCACGCGATCATCGGCGGATGAACTCGGAGGCGGATCAGTGGTCGCCGGCACGCGGCCCCTACGCGATCGCGGTGTCGCAGTCGTGGTGGGCGATGTCGGCGGTGGCGCAGTTCGCCGCCGATGCAAGGGTCGCTCACGGCCCCGCGCAGCAGATCTACGCGCGCCAGATCTTCGGCCATCTGCGCCTGTTGCAGCGCTGCGCCGTGATGCAGGCCAAGGAGCTGGTCCGGCTGGGCATAGACCCGGCTCATCGGGACCAGCTCCAGGACGAGATCGACGCGTTCGAGAGGGCGGTCCCGGGCGCGAAGAACGCTCGCGACGTCCTGGAGCACTTCGACGAGTACGCTCGCGGCGACGGTCGGCTGCAGCGCAAGGCGATGAGCGAACTCGGTATCGACGTGTTCGAAGCTGCGGCGATGTTCTGGGGTGGCGGCTATGACTCGGTCGCCGACGAGCTCACCGAGGGGCCATTCGTGGTCGTCGTCTCACAGGCGGTCGAGG
>DATAWZ010000187.1:0-26485 GCA_036266975.1 Solirubrobacteraceae bacterium | reverse complement strand
CGGCGAGCGCGGCGACGCGGCCGCGGGCCCGCCGCAGGCCCGAGGCGGCGGCCTGGAGCGCGCGCTCCCAGTCCACCGCGCGCAGCTCGCCGCCGTCGCGCACCATCGGCTCGGTCACGCGGGCGTCGGAGTGCACCGCCTGATAGGCGAAGCGGCCCTTGTCGCACAGCCAGCCGTCGTCGACCTCGTCGTTCTGGCGCGCGAGGACGCGCATCAGGCGCTCGTCGCGGACGGTGAGCAGGATGTTGCACTGCGAGGGGCACAGCGTGCAGATCGTGCCGGCGTCCTCGATGTCCCACGGGCGCGCGCGGAAGCGGTAGGGGCGCGAGGTGAGCGCGCCCACCGGGCACAGCTCGATGATGTTGCCGCTGAACGGCGCGACGTACGGGTGCCCGTCGAAGGTCGCCACGTAGGAGTGCGCGCCGCGCTCCTGCAGGATCAGCTGGTAGTCCTCGCTGATCTCCTGGCTGAAGCGCACGCAGCGGTAGCACAGGATGCAGCGCTCGCGGTCGATCGCGATCAGCGGCGAGAGCTCGAGCGGCTTCTCGAAGTGGCGCTTGGGCTCGATGAAGCGCGACACGCCGCCGCCCCAGCCGAAGGTGATGTCCTGCAGCGGGCACTCGCCGCCCTTGTCACACACCGGGCAGTCGAGCGGATGGTTGATGAGCAGGAACTCGACGACCGCCCGCTGGGCGCTCTTGACCCGGTCGGACTGCGTGTGGACGACCATGCCGTCCTTGACCGCGGTCGAGCAGCCGGTCTGCAGCTTGGGGATCCCCTCGATCTCGACCAGGCACATGCGGCAGGCGCCGACCGGCTGGCCGAGCTTGGGCTCGTAGCAGAAGACGGGGATCTCGACGTCGCCGTAGGCGGCGGCGTCGACGAGCATCGCGTTCTCCGGCGCACGCACCTCGCGGCCGTCGATCGAGAAGGTGATCCAGCGGGGCTCGGGGCGTGGCATCAGGCCGGAACCGATTCGTGGGAATTGGCGCGGGGCCCGGCTCGCCGCCCTTCGGGCGGCTGCGCCACCCGCTCACGCGCCATTCGCGCCTGCTCGATGACCTGTTCGAACTCGCCGCGGAACTTCTGGATCATCGAGCCGATCGGCATGGCCATCGCGTCGCCGAGCACGCACAGGCAGTTGCCCATGATGTGCTCCTGGACGGAGGCCATGATCTCCAGGTCCATCGGCGTGGCCTCGCCGGTCTGGATGCGCTCGAGCATCTTGACCGTCCAGTTCGTGCCCTCCCGGCAGGGGGTGCACTTCCCGCAGCTCTCGTGGCGGTAGAACTTGGCCGTCTTGAGCGCCACGTCGAGGATCGGCGTGGTGTCGTCGACGACGATGATCGCGCCGGAGCCGAGCATCGTGCCCGCCTTGGCCATCGAGTCGAAGTCGTACCGGACGTCCAGGTCCTCAGCGGTGAGCACCGGCGAGGAGGACCCGCCCGGGAACCAGCACTTGACCGAGCGCCCCTCGGGCGGGCCGCCGGCCAGGCCGTAGATGATCTCCCGCGAGGGGATCCCCAGCTCGATCTCGTAGTTGCCCGGCCGCCGCACGTGGCCGGAGACCGACACGAGCTTGGTGCCGGTCGAGGTCTCCGTCCCGAGCTTGGCGTACTCCGCGCCGCCCAGGCGCATGATCGTCGGCACCGTCGAGAGCGTCTCGACGTTGTTGATCAGCGTCGGGCCCTGATAGAGGCCCTGGATCGCCGGGAACGGCGGCTTCAGCCGCGGGTTGCCGCGCTTGCCCTCCAGCGAGTCGAGCAGCCCGGTCTCCTCGCCGCAGATGTAGGCGCCGGCGCCGCGGTGCACGACGAGCGAGAGCGTCAGCTCGGAGCCGAGGATGTGCTCGCCCACGTAGCCGGCCTGCACCGCCTCGGCCAGCGCGGCCTCGAGCCGGTCGGCCTGGAAGGCGTACTCGCCGCGGATGTAGATGAACGCGTGGTTGGCGCGCGCCGCCCAGGCCGCGATCGTGATCCCCTCGATCAGCAGATGGGGATTCTTCTGCATCAGCTCGCGGTCCTTGAACGTGCCCGGCTCGGACTCGTCGGCGTTGCACACCAGGTAGATGTCGAGCGCCCCCTTGGGCAGGAAGGAGACCTTCTTGCCCATCGCGAACCCGGCACCGCCGCGGCCGCGCAGCCCCGAGGTCTCGAGCTCGTTCAGGACCGCCTCGCTGGGCATCTGCAACGCCTTGCGCAGCATCTGGTAGCCCCCGCGGCGCTCGTACACCGCCAGCGTGTTCAGGCCCGGTTCGTCGATGTCTGCGAACAGGTACCGACCGGACATCAGTGGCCTTCTTCGGATTGGGGAAAGGCCCGGGGCGCGTCCGAGCCCCCCGAGCGCGGGGTCTGTGGGTCGGTGCCCGGCAGGGGCTCCGGACCGCCGACCCGGCGCGGCTGGTCGCTCGGGGGCAGCCGGGGATCGAGGTCGTCGGTCGGCCGCGTGTGCGGGGGGACATCGGCGATACCGGGCTCGCCCGCCGGCGGCCGGGGCGCGAGCGCGGCGCCGGGATCCGCCTCGGGGGCGCCCGGGCCATGGGTCGCAACGGGTTCCATGCCGGGCAGGAGAGGCACGCCGACGCCGGCGACCGGCCCGGGGCGCGGGAAGTCCTCGGAGTTGGCGTGCGGGTCGGCCACCAGCCGGGTGGCGAGCTGCTTCTCGGGCAGCACCGGGCGCCCGGAGCGCACGTCGTCGAGCAATCCGGGCAGGTCTTCGCTGCGCAGCGGCCCCACGTACACGCCGTCGACCGACGCCATCGGGGCCAGGTCACACGCGCCCAGGCACTCGAAGGCCCGCACGCGCACGTCGGGGTCCTCGCCGGCCAGCTCGGAGAGCTCGGCGAAGATCTCGTCGGCGCCGCACAGCGAGCACGAGATGTTCGTGCACACGTAGAGGGCATGGCGGCCGACGGGCTCGGTCTCGAACATGTCGTAGAAGGTCGCCACCGCGGTCAGATAGCCCGGGGTCAGGCGCATCACGCACGCGACCTGCTCGATCGCCTCCGGCGAGCACCAGCCGTGATGACGCTGGGCGGCGGCGAGCGCGGGCAGCGCGGCCGAGTGGCGGTCGGGGTACTTGGCCATGTGGGCCTCGATCTCGGCGCGCACCCGCTCGGGGACCTCGGTCGTCGCCGGGTCCGGGATCGTCGCCGGGTCCTTCTCGAGGTCGACCGATGAGTCCCACCCGGGGACGCGCGATCCGTGCGCGAAGCGGTGGACCTCGATCGGCTCTCCGGTGTAGGGCCAGCCGCCGGGCGCGCTGCTCATCGGTCGATTCCTCCGAGGACGGGGTCGAGCATCGCCAGCGTGGCGATCAGGTCGGCGATGTAGGCGCCCCGGACGGCCGGGCGCGTGGCCTGCAGGTTCACGAAGCTCGGGTCGCGCATGTGCACGCGCGCGGGCTTGGCCGAACCGTCCGAGCGCACGAAGCAGCCGTACTCGCCGCGCGGGCCCTCGATCGGGTGGTAGACCTCGCCGGGCGGGACGCGAAAGCCCTCGGTGACGAGCTTGAAGTGGTGGATCAGCGCCTCCATCGAGGTCGCCAGCTCGTGCCGCGGCGGCAGCGCGACCTTGCGGTCGGTGGTGATGTGCGGCCCCTCGGGCAGCCCCTCGAGCGCCTGGCCGATGATCTTCACCGACTCGTAGATCTCGGCCAGCCGCACGGCGAAGCGGTCGTAGTTGTCGCCGTGGGTGCCGACCGGGATCTTGAACTGGAAGTCCTCGTAGCTCGAGTAGGGCGCGGCCTTGCGCAGGTCCCACGGGTTCCCCGCGGCGCGCAGCAGCGGCCCGGTGACCCCGAGCCCGAGCAGCGTCTCCTCGTCGAGCGGGCAGGTGCCGCGCAGGCGCTGCAGGACGATCTCGTTCTTGCGCAGCAGGTCGGCGTACTGGTCGGCGTGGGAGGGCATCTGCGCCACGAACTCGGCGAGCTTCTCGGCGAAGCCGGTGGGGATGTCCTCGATGACGCCGCCGATCTGGATGTAGCGCGTGTGCATGCGCTGACCGGTGCTGTACTCGAACAGGTCGAGGATCGTCTCGCGGTCGCGGAAGCAGTACCAGACCATCGAGATCGCGCCGAGGTCCAGGGCGCTGGTCCCGAGCCAGACCAGGTGGCTCATGATCCGGTTGAGCTCCAGGTGGATCACGCGCAGGTACTGGGCGCGCTTGGGCACCTCGACCTCGAGCAGCGTCTCGACCGCGCCGCAGTAGGCCATCGCGTTGAAGAAGTACGCCAGGTAGTCCATCCGCTCGACGCAGGGGATGACCTTCCAGTAGGCCTTGTCCTCGCAGGTCTTCTCGATACCGGTGTGGACGTAGCCGATGATCGGTTTGACATCCTGGACGACCTCGCCCTGCAGGCTCACGAGCAGGCGCAGGACGCCATGGGTCGCCGGGTGGTGCGGCCCGATGTTGAGGGTGAGCACCTCCTGGGAGTAGTCGTCCGCGAGCGGCCGGTCGTCGATCTGCTCGCCGAGCGGCGAGAGCGTGATCGACTCCTCCTGTTGGCGGTACTCGGAGACTCCGCCGCCGACCTCGCTCATCGGAACCACCCCGGGCTCTTGCCCTCGTTGTGGGTGAACAGGATCGGCTCGCCGCCGACCGGGTAGTCGCGGCGCTGCGGGAAGCCCTCGTAGTCCTCGGGCATCAGGATGCGGCGCAGGTCGGGGTGGCCGTGGAACAGGACCCCGAACATGTCGTAGACCTCGCGCTCCTGGTGGTCGGCGGTCGGCCAGTCGGGGGTGACCGAGTCCACCACCGGATCGCTCGTGGGCACTCGCAGCTTGACCGTCAGCCGGTCGACCCGCCGCATGTCGATGAGCTCGTAGTGGACGCCGAGCCGCGGCTCCTCGGGGTAGTAGTCGACCCCGTGGACGCTGGCCAGGAACGTGTACCCCCGCGCGCGCAGGCGCGCGAGCGTGGCCCGGATCGCCGCTGGGCTGATGATCAGCTGACCCTTCTCGCGGAAGTAGAGGGTGTCCAGGACGCTGTCGGCGTCCTCGTCGCGCAGCTCCTGCGCCAGCAGCTCCAGGCCGGTCGCGTCAGGCACCGGCCGGGCCCCAGGGACGATCGGCGTCCTCGCCGGCGAGCTCCTCGGTGCCCCGTGCGGCGTAGCGATCGCGCCAGCCCATCTCCGGGTCATCGAGGACCATCTGGCGCAGTCGCAGCACGCCGTGCATCAGTGCCTCTGGGCGCGGCGGGCAGCCGGGCACGTGGATGTCGATCGGCATGAACTTGTCGGCGGGGACGATCGCGTAGTTGTTGAACACGCCCATCGAGGAGCAGCAGGCGCCCATCGCGATGGTCCACTTGGGCTCGAGCATCTGGTCGTAGATGCGCCGGACGATCGGCGCCATCTTCATCGACACCCGGCCGGAGAGGATCAGCAGGTCGGCCTGGCGGGGGGAGGCGCGGAAGGCCTCGAAGCCGAACCGGGCCACGTCGACCCGGGCGGCGACGATCGACATCATCTCGATCGCGCAGCAGGCCAGGCCGAAGGTGGCCGGGAAGAACGAGTTCGCGCGCCCCCAGGCCACCGCGCGGTCGAGCGTCGTCGTCAACACGCTCTTCTCCACGTACTGCTCCAGGTCATACCCCTCCAGGTGCGCGGGGAGGGTGTGCCCTTCGACCTCGGCGCCGCGCAGCATCTGGCGCGCGCGCAGCGTGTTCGAACGCAGCGCCTCGGCGTTGACCGGCTCACCCGTGCTGCCGAGCTTCTGACGGATCACTTCCATTCCAACGCTCCTCGCCGCCACACGTAGACAAAGGCCACCAGCAGGAGCACCACGAACGTGATGATCTCGCCGAGCGCGAACGAGCCGTATGACCGCAACTCGACCGCCACCGGATACAGGAAGATCGTCTCGATGTCGAACAGGATGAACAGCATCGCGATCAGGTAGAAGCTGATCCCGAAGCGCAGGCCGCGCTTGATCTCCGAGGGCAGTCCGCACTCGTACGGCTGGCGCTTGTCGGCGATCGCGCGCCGCGGGCCGAGCACGCTGTTGAGCATCACGAAGATGCCTCCGACGCTGCCCCCGAGCAGCAGGAAGATGATCGCCGGGAGGTAGCTGCGCAGCATCGATCGCGGTTATATCACCGCTTGTGCCACGGTGTTACATAGTGATGATTCGCGCGAAATCTCCACAGAGCGATCCGTGACCGACATCGTCCGCGGCGCCGCGATCGCGGTCGCCGCCGTCAACCTGCTCGTCGGACTCTACGGCTCGCTGCGCTGGTACCGCAGCGAGCCCAGCCGCAGCTTCTGGATCGGGCTGCGCATCGCCCAGGCGCTGGCGGTCGCCTTCGCGGCGTTCGCCGGGATCCTGATCCCCGCCGGGCACAGCGCGAGCAACCGCCTCTTCTACCTGTACGCGGGGCTGCCGATCGCCGTCTCCTTCGTGGCCGAGCAGCTGCGCGTGATCTCCGCCGACTCGGTCCTGCAGGCCCGCGAGATCCCCGACGCCCAGGCGGTCGGGCGGCTGCCGCCCGCCGAGCAGCGCGGCGTGGTGCTCGCGATCATCCGCCGCGAGATGGGGATCATGGCCGTCTCGACCTTCGTCGTGGTCTTCCTGGCCCTGCGCGCCGCCGGCACCTACTGACGCGCGCGGCCTACCTGACGATCAGCTCGCCGGTCATGCCCAGCTCGCCCTGGTCGGCGATCGTGCAGGCCAGCAGGTAGCGCCCGGGCTTCAGGCGCATGACCTTCGATTCGCCGCTGTGGCCGGGCAGCAGTGTCGTCACCCCGCCCTGCACGACGCTGGAGGCGCCGATCGTCTCGACCTCGATGTTGTGAGGTTGCACACCCACATCGGTGGCGTAGATGCGCACGAGCGCCACGCCGCCGGGGTCCGTTCCGCGCGCGACGACGATCGTCTGCGGGCGGATCCTGTACTCACTGAGCTTGAGCACGACGTGACCGTTGGCGAGATGGACCGTCGCGGGTTCGCCGCAGCCCGCCACGCCCAGGCCAGCGGCCGCGAGCGCGAGTGCGATCCCGCGGCGCTTGGGGTGGGCGGGCATGGTGGATCGCATTGTTCCGTATGATCCCGGCGCGATGAGGCTCACGTGGCACTCAGTGGCACCTACCGCGAATACGCGCCGTATACACGGCAGGCCCCACTTGGGGCGGCGCGCGCGCAGGGCGGCGCTGTTCACCACCCTCCCGGCGACGGCCGCGGTGCTGGCCGCCTGCGGCACCCAGGGCATCAGCATTCCGAAGGCGAGTCCGTACTACAGCGGCGCGGTGCTGTTCCGCGATCACTGCTCGGGTTGCCACACCCTGGCGGTCGTCGGCGCCGAGGGCTCGGCGACGTCGACCGTCGATCGCCTGCGCAACCAGGGGCCGAACTTCAACGTGCGCAAGGAGACGGTCTCCACCGTCATGTACGCGATCGAGAACGGCGGATTCTCGGGCGCGATCATGCCTCAGAACATCCTCGTCGGTCACTGGGCGATGGACGTGGCCCAGTTCCTGGCCAAGTACTCCGGGCTGCAGGCCAAGCCGGCGATCAGCGTGCCGCAGACGCCCGGCGCCAACTGACCTGAGTCCTCGAGCGCATGCTCGACCTGCGTCTGATCCGCGAGGACGGCGACGGGGTGCGCGCGGCGCTCGCCCGCCGCGGCCCGGACGCGGTGCAGGCTCTCGAGCAGGTGCTCGCGTTGGATGAGCGGTGGCGAGCGGCGAACACCTCGGCCGAGTCGCTGCGCGCCGAGCAGAAGGCCCACTCGGAGAATGTCGCCGCCGGCAAGCGGGCCGGCAGGGACGTCAGTGATGAGCTCGCAGAGCTGAAGGACACGAGCGCGGAGGTCAAGGCGCTGACCGAGCAGGCGCGGCTGGCCCAGGAGCGGCTGCAGGGCGTGCTGGCCACGCTGCCCAACCTCCCCGAGGGCGACGCCGCCGACGAGGACACCGAGCTGCGCACGGTGGGCACGCCGCGCGAGCTGGGCTTTGCGCCGCGCGACCACCTCGAGCTCGCGGGCGCGCGCGTGGACATGCGGGCCGGTGCGCGGCTGTCGGGGTCGCGCTTTGCCTACCTGCGCGGTGAGCTGGTCCTGCTCGAGCTGGCGCTCGTGCGCTGGGTCCTGGACCGCCTGATGGCCGAGGGGTTCGAGCCGGTCGTGCCGCCCGTGCTCGTGCGCGAGCGCGCGCTGTACGGGACCGGCTTCCTGCCCGACACCGAGCAGCAGATCTACGCGCTGCCGGCCGACGAGCTCTTCCTGGTCGGCACCTCGGAGGTCGCCCTGGCCTCGCTGCACGACGGCGAGATCCTCGCCGCCGAGCAGTTGCCGCTGCGCTACGCGGGCTTCTCCTCCTGCTTTCGTCGCGAGGCCGGCGCCGCCGGGCGCGATACGCGCGGGATCTTCCGCGTGCACCAGTTCGACAAGGTCGAGATGTTCTGCTTCGTGGAGCCCGACCGCTCGCGCGAGGAGCACGAGCGGCTGCTGGCCATCGAGGAGGGCATCCTCGCCGCGCTGGAGCTCCCCTATCGCGTCGTCAACATCGCCGTCGGCGATCTCGGCAACTCGGCGGCCAAGAAGTACGACTGCGAGGCGTGGCTGCCGAGCCAGCGGCGTTACCGCGAGCTGACCTCGTGCTCGAACACGACCGACTACCAGGCGCGGCGTCTGGACATCCGGATGCGCCGCGAGAAGCGCACGGCCACGCCGCACACCCTCAACGGGACCGCGGTGGCGGTTGGGCGAACGATCATCGCGCTGCTGGAGAACGGCCAGCTGCAGGACGGCTCGGTGCAGCTCCCGGCGTGTCTGCACGATTACGGCGTGGGGCCCGTGCTCGCCTCGGCCGTCTCGCCGACCTAGCGGAAATCCGCGGAGAGCGCATTAGCTGCGCTTATCGCATCTATCGATGATCTGACTGGAACTGATGTGGCCGCGGTGTCAGGCTGAGCGCACACACAACTTGAACCCTGCCTTGGAACGGAGACCTTCGATGGCCCCCCAGATCCTGATCTCATTCGACGGGACCGACAACGACTATGACGCCCTGGCGCTGGGCCGCCTGTTCGCGCGCGCCGGCGGTGAGGTCTCGATCGCCTACGTGCGCCACTCGCAGGAGTCCGAGCGCCACCGCGAGGAGCTCGCCCACGAGGAGGCCGCGCGCCTGCTCGACCGCGGCGCCGCCTGGATCGGCCTGCCCGACGTCCCGCGCCACGTCGTCGTGAGCGCCTCGACCAGCGAGGGCCTGCGCGCGCTGGCCGCCGAGCACGGCGCCGACGTGATCGTCTTCGGCTCGGAGTACCGCACGGCCCCCGGCCACATCGCCCCGCAGGTGTCCACGCGCCGGCTGCTGGAGCGCTCCTCGACCGCGATCGCGATCGCTCCCGCCCGCCTGCAGGACCGCAGCGACGCGCGCCTGGGCCGGGTCGTCGTCCTCGACGGCGACCAGGACGACGCCGCGCTGCAGACCGCCCGCTCGCTCGCCGGCGATCGGGCGGGCCACGGCGATCAGGTCGATCTGCTGGTGATCGGCTCGCGCGCCGACGCCCGAGTGGGCAACGTCCAGATCAGCTCGGCCAGCGAGCGGCGCATCGAGGAGGCCACGAGCGCCGTCCTGATCCTGCCCCGTGGGCGCGGCGTCGCCTTCGAGGCGCCGGTCACCGCCTGACCGAATCACACGTTTGACCGACGGCCCGGGTCGCCTTCCGCGTCCCGGGCCGTTGCGCGTTCTGGCGCTCCGGAATAGCAGCGCTGTTTCGGCTCCCGAGGACGCCGCCAGGCGAAGATTTGCAGCCGCGAAGCGGGAGCGGATTTACAGGAGGTGCCACTAGTTCGCGCGGCCGTCGGCCATCGCCAGGCAGGCCTGGCAGGGCGGCCATGGCGGGTTCCACGGATAGCCCGTCACGTCACGCCCGCACAGGGCAGTGTCGGGGTCCTCGTCGGTGACGAGGTGGCAGATCTCCTCGAAGCCCTCGTCGGAGATGCCCGGCACCTGGCGGCACCGCGGGGCGACGTTGGGCCGTCGGGTTGGAGTGCTGACGCCCATCGCGGGACATCCTCGCATATGGTTCGCGGCGTCGATGGACTACTACCTGGGCGTCGACATCGGAGGAACCTTCACCGACTGCGTGGCCGTGGGCCAGGACGGACGGGTGCTGCACGCCAAGGCGCCCTCCACCACCGCCTCGGGCTCGGCCACCGACGGCGTGCTCGCGGGCCTGGAGCTGCTCGCCGGCGAGGCCGGCATCCCACTGGCCGAGCTGCTCGCCGGCGCCCGGCGGTTCAGCCACGGCACGACGATCGGCACCAACCTCGTGGTCGAGCGCAAGGGCGCCCGCGTGGGGCTGCTCGCCACCGCCGGGCACGGCGACGCGTTGCTGATGATGCGCGGCAACGGGCGCACCGCGGGGCTGCCGGTCGACCGCGTCTTCAGCGTGCACCGCACCGACAAGCCCGCGCCGCTGGTGCCGCGCCGGCGCACGGCGGAGATCGACGAGCGCGTCGCCGCCGACGGCGAGGTGATCGTCGCGCTCGATGAGGCGCGCGCCCGCGAGGCGGTGCGGGCCCTGCTCGAGCTCCAAGAGCCCGAGGCGATCGCGATCGCGCTGCTGTGGTCGGTGCGCAACCCCGGCCACGAGCTGCGCCTGCGCGAGCTCGTGCTCGAGGCGCGCCCGGACCTGTTCGTGAGCTGCTCGCACGAGACCTCGCCCCGCCAGGGCGAGTACGAGCGCACGGTGGCCACCGTGGTCAACGCGTACGTCGGCCCGGCCTCGGGCGCCTACCTGGGCGAGCTCGCCCAGACGCTGCGCGAGCGGGGCCTCTCCAGCGAGCCGCTGATCATGCAGGCCAGCGGCGGGGTCGTCCCAGTCGAGGTCGCGCGCCGCCTGCCGCTGGAGACGATCGGTTCCGGTCCCGCGGGCGGGCTCGCCGGGACGGTCTCGATCGCCGCCGCCAGCGGCCACGAGCACGTGATCGCCACCGACATGGGCGGCACCTCGTTCGAGGTCGGCCTCGTCGTCGACGGGCGCGCGCTGCTCGCCAGCGAGCAGGTCATCGACCAGTACACCTTCCGCGTGCCCCAGCTCGACGTGCGCTCGATCGCCTGTGGCGGGGGGTCGATCGCCTGGGTCGACCGCCATTCGGGCTCACTTCGCGTCGGGCCCGAATCGGCCGGCGCCCTGCCCGGGCCCGCCTGCTACGGGCGCGGGGGACCGGCGACGGTGACCGACGCCGACGTCGTGCTCGGGCTGCTCGATCCCGAGACGTTCCTGGGCGGCCGCATGCAGCTCGACGGCCACGCCGCCCGCCAGGTGATCGGCGAGCTCGCCTCCGAGCTCGGGCTCGGCCTCGAGCAGACGGCGGCCGGGATCGTCCAGGTCAACAGCTTCAGCGCGGCCACGCTGATCCGCCAGCGCACGATCGAGCAGGGGCTCGACCCGCGCGACTTCGCGCTGTACGCGTTCGGCGGCGCCGGCCCGCTGCACGCCTTCGCCTTTGCCCGCGAGCTCGGGGTGGCGGAGGTCGTGATCCCGCTGGGCAACGGCGCCTCGACCCTGTCGGCGTTCGGCATCGCCGCGACCGACGTCGTGCGGACCTTCGAGCAGGAGTGCCGGGTGCGCGCGCCGTTCGACGCCGGCGAGCTCGCCGCGGCCGTCGCCGCGCTCGAGGCGCGGGCGCGCAGCGAGATGGCCGCGGCGGGGTTCGACGAGGGGGGACTCGTGCTCGAGCGCACCGCGCTGATGCGCTACGCCGAGCAGTACCTGCAGGAGCTGCTGGTGCCGATCGCGTCGGGGGCGATCGACGAGGGGGTCGCGGCGGCGCTCGCCGGCGACTTCGACGCCGAGTACGTGCGCCTGTACTCCGAGGGGGCCCGGGCGATCTTCCAGGCCGTCGAGGTCTTCGCGCTGCGCGTGAGCGCGCGGGTCCCGCTCGGCTTTGCCCCGCTGCACGCCGGCGCCGACGGCGCCGCGCCCGAGGCGGCGCGCAGCCCCGACGGCGAGCGGCAGGTGTTCTGGCCCGAGAGCGGCGAATGGACGGCGACCGCCGTGCACGACGGCGGGGCGGTCCGGGCGGGCGAACGCGTCGTCGGCCCGGCGCTGATCGAGCTTCCGCACACGACGGTGGCGGTGGCCGCGGGCGCCAGCGCGCGCCGCGACGCGCTGGGCAACCTGATCATGCAGGAGGGCTGAGATGAGCATGCGGGAGGGCTTCTGGGACGGAGTCGCGCACAGCTACATCCCGTCCGGCGAGCTGGCGCTGCCCGGACACCTGGCGCTGCACACCGAGCGTGCGGCCGAGGTCGACCCGATCACCTACGAGGTCGTCCGCTACGCGTTGCTGCAGACCAACCTCGAGCACTCGGCGCTGCTCCAGCGGCTGTGCGTCTCGCCGATCATCATCCTCACCCGGGACTTTCAGACCTCGCTGCTCACCGAGACCGGCGAGCTCATCTTCCTGGGCCCCAACCTGCAGTACTTCTCCAACTCGCATTCGCTGGCCATCCAGTGGGCGCTCGAGCACCGGGTGGGCGACCTCGGCCTGGGTGCGGAGGACATGTTCATCGCCAACGACGTGTTCGTCGGCGCCCCGCACCAGCCCGACACGTGCCTGGCCGCGCCGGTGTTCGTCGAGGGCAAGCTGTTCTCCTGGGTGGCCAACAGCCTGCACTTCGCCGACGTGGGCGGCAGCACGATGGGCAGCTTCTGCATCGACGCCGAGGACACCTGGCAGGAGCCGCTGAACTGGCCGCCGGTGAAGATCGTCGAGAACGGGCGGCTGCGCATCGACATCGAGGACCTGTTCGTGCGCCAGAGCCGGCTGCCCGGCGCGGTGCGGATGGACCTGCGCGCGGCGGTGAGCGCGTGCGAGGTCACCCGCCGGCGCGTGCTCGGGCTGGTCGAGCGCTACGGCGCCGACGTGGTCAAGGCGGTCATGCTCGGCACGCTCGAGGCCGGCGAGACGCTGCTGCGCGAGCGGCTGCGCACGCTGCCCGACGGGCGCTTCAGCCACCGTGGGTTCGCCGAGTGCGCGGTTCCCGGCGATCGCGGCGTCTACGCCTACCAGATCAACGTCACCAAACAGGGCGAGCGGCTGATCGTCGACAACGAGGGCACCGACCCGCAGGCGGGCTCGATCAACACGACCTTCGCCGCCTTCTCGGGCGCGGTGCTCGCCTCGCTGACCCAGCAGATGACCTCCGAGCTGGCTGGGGCCTACGGCGGCGCCTACCGCTGCGTGGAGTTCCGACCCACCGCCGGGCTGCTCAACTGCGCGGACTTCCCGGCGGCGGTGAGCCCGTCGGGCGCGCTGACCACCGAGCTGCAGCTCAACATCGCCGTCTGCGCGCTGGCCAAGATGCTCGCCTGCGGCCCGCCGGAGACCCGTGAGCTGATCCTCGGCCCGTGCCTGGGCCACTTCAACGGCACCATCCAGGGCGGCGCTGACCCGCAGGGCAACCTGTTCATCTTCCCCAACACCAACGGGATGATGGGCGCCCTGGGCGGGATGCCCGAGCGCGACGGGGTCGACGTCGGCGGGCACTTCTGGATCCCCGACGGGATCGCCAACAACACCGAGGACGTCGAGAGCCAGTACCCGCTGCTCGTCCTCTACCGGCGCCTGCTCGACGTGGGCGCCGACGGCGCCGGACGCCACCGCGGGGGCCTGGGCTTTGCCGAGGCGACGATGCCGCGCGGTGCGCTCGCGTATCAGATGGTCCTGTACGCGAACGAGTCGTTCCCCAAGAGCAAGGGGCACCTCGGCGCCAACCCCGGCTCGCGGGCGTCTTTCCGCCTGGTCTCGGGCAGTGACGTCGCCGCCCAGCTCGCCGCCGGGCACATGCCGCAGAGCCTGGCCGAGCTCCTCGGCGAGGAGCGCCCCCACGGCAGCAAGGACCCCGCCCTGCTGCTCGGCCCCGACGACGTGTGGGAGTGGACCTCGCCGAGCGCGGGCGGCTACGGGGATCCGCTGCGACGAGAGCCGGCGGCCGTGCTCGCCGACGTCGACGCGCAGCTGATGGGCGTCGAGGAGGCCGATCGCGTGTACGGCGTGGTCGTCCGCGAGGGCGCGGTCGACGTCCGAGCCACGACCGAGCGCCGCCGCGCGCTGCGCGCCGAGCGCCTGGGGCGCGAGCCCGGCGAGGAGGTCGCCGCGCCCGCCGGCGCGCTGCGGATCGGCGAGCTGCTGCACGTCGTCGACGGGCGCTGGTGGTGCAACGGGGCCGACCTCGGCCCGGTGAGCGCCAACTACAAGGACGCCGCCGAGACCCGCGAGGCGCCTGTGCGGCTGCTCGCGCCCGAGTTCGCCGCCGCCGACCACGAGCTCGCCGACCGCATCCTGTGGCGCGAGTACCTGTGCCCGGTCACCGGCTACCGCATCGACACCGAGCTCTCGCGGGCCGGCGAGCCGCCGCTGCACGACATCGCCCTAGAGGGTTGATTCCGCGGGGTCAGAGTGCGCCGCTGGGGCGGCCGGGTTGGTGGTCGAGGGTGATCGCTGCGGCCAGGCAGCAGAGCCGTGCCAGGATGCGTTCGCGCAGGTCTTGCAGGGTGCGCGCGCTGTGGCGTTTGAGCGTGAGCAGGTCTTTGCGGGTCCAGAGGATCGACTGGATCGGTTGGGGGATCGGCGTCAGGCGGGGGCCCTTGCCGGGCTCGTGCTTGCGCCGGGGTCGCGTGATGCTCGCATCGCATCGGCTGACCGCGGCAGATCGCGTGGCGCCTGAATCCCAGCCCCGGCGCGTCTGACGGTCTCGCGCGAGCGCGCGCACTGGATCGCGGTGGAGTCGATCAGCAGCAGATCGTCATAGGACCCGGGGCTGTGGCCGGCGAATGTGCCCATCAGCCACGCGGGCGTGTCCGCGAGCTCGCGGCGGCGCTTGAAGTACCGGGGCTGCCGGGCAGCCGCGGGCGCAGATGCGCAAGGCGCCGGCCCGCGAGGGCCGGCAACCGGCGATCAGACGGGATGCCCATGATCGCCTGGGCGACACCCGGCGTGATGACCTGCGCGTCTGTGACGCTACGCGCAGCGTGCTTGTGCCGCTCGGGCAGGAGACCGTCGGCCGTGACATGAACGCTCGTGAGCCGCAGGTCGAGGTCGGCGTGCATCCAGGCCCCAGGGTCGGCGAGCGGTATTGAGCACCCGCCGACTTCGGCCTTGCTGCTCGTTTCTCCTTGAAACCCCACACCTTCACGGGCACTCCCGTGGAATCAACCATCCAGAGGGTGGCGCACCCCATTCGGGGCACCGGCAGCCGGGGCGTGGCCCGGCGAGCCGGGCCCCTCTCCGTTCTCGATCGGACGCCTCTGCGTAACCTGCGCCTGGCCCGCCCGTCTGCATCCGTGACGGGGCACGCGAACGGGGCGGCTCCTGGAGCTCATGGGGGTCACGCTCACCGCGAAGAAGGCGGGCCGGTTCAGCCTCGAGCTCCTCGACGAGGCCGGGAGCGAGCTCGGCTTCCCCTCGCCGGCTGGCAGTACGTCAAGACCGAGCAGGGCGACGTCAGCGACGGCCGCGCGGGGCTGCCGTTCCTGCCGGCGTCCGCCGGGCGCTGGCGAGCCATGGCCGACTACCTGGGCAGCCGCCGCGCGAGCCCGAGCCAGACCGGCTACGCCGAGTCCCTCGTCGCGGCGCCGCTGCACGAGTAGCCCGCTACGCTCGCCCAACCTGCGCTTCGGTTTGCGCGGCGGGCCGCTTGGGCAACCTGGGTCAGCACGGGGCGACATGAGCATTGGCCAGGAGAACGCGCAGACGGCGTCGAGCGCCGGCCCGATGGGTGACGGCGGAGCCGGGATCGAGGTCCGCGGCCTGGTGAAGACCTTTCGCGCGCCGCACGGCGGGAGCGTGCGCGCCGTGCGCGGGATCGACGTGTCGGTCGCCCCGGGCGAGACGGTCGCCCTGCTCGGACCCAACGGCGCGGGCAAGTCGACGACGATCGACATGCTGCTCGGGCTTCAGGCACCGGACTCCGGCACCGTCCAGGTGTTCGGCGGACCGCCGCGCGACGCCGTCGATCGCGGCCTGGTCGGGGGGATGCTCCAGACCGGCACGCTGATCCGCGACCTGTCGGTGCGCGAGCTGGTGGAGATGATGGCCTCGCTGTACCCCAACCCGCGCGCCGTCGACGAGGTGCTCGCGCGGACCGGCCTGGCCGAGCTCGGCGACCGGCGCACCCAGAAGCTCTCCGGCGGCCAGGTCCAGCGCGCGCGCTTCGCCCTGGCGCTGGTGAGCAACCCGCGCTTGCTCGTGCTCGACGAGCCGACGGTCGCGCTCGACGTCGAGGGACGGCGCTCCTTCTGGGCGACGATGCGCGAGGTGGCCGGTGAGGGCACGACGGTGCTGTTCGCGACCCACTACCTGGAGGAGGCCGACGCCAACGCCGACCGGGCGGTGCTGATGGCCCACGGGCGTGTCGTCGCCGACGGCCCCACGACCGAGATCAAGGCGCGCGTCGGCCTGCGCACGATCCGGGCCACCCTGCCCGCGATCGCGATCGACGAGCTCGCCGCGCTGCCCGGCGTCCTGACCGCCGAGCGCCATGGCGACGCGGTGACCCTGCGCTGCCCGGACTCCGACCAGGCGATCCGCGCGCTGCTGCCGGCCTACCCGCAGGCGCGCGACATCGAGATCGCCGGCGCGGACCTCGAGGAGGCGTTTGTGCAGCTCACCGGCGATCCCGACGAGGAGCCCGACGGGTGAGCGGGCTGTCCTACATGCGCTTCGAGCTGCTGCGCTCGGCGCGCAACCGGCGCTACATGTTCTTCGCTTTCGGGTTTCCGCTCGTGCTCTACTTCGCGATCGCCGCGCCGAACCGTCACACCGACAACCTCAACGGCAGCGGGATCTCGCTGCCGCTCTACTACATGGTCGGGCTCGCCTCGTTCGGCACGATGGCGACGATGATCTCGGCCGGGACGCGGATCGCCGGCGAGCGCCAGGCGGGCTGGACGCGCCAGCTGCGGATCAGTCCGCTGTCCACGCGCGAGTACTTCCGCGCCAAGGTCGTCACCGCCTACGTGATGGCGCTGCTCGGCCTGCTGCTGCTGTACGCCGCCGGGCTCTCGCTCGGCGTGCACATGGCCTTTCACCGGTGGCTGTCGATGACCGGCCTGATGCTCGCGGGGCTGCTGCCGTTCGCGGCGCTCGGCGTGGCCATCGGACACCTGCTCACCGTCGACTCGATGGGCGCGGCCAACGGGGGGATCATCTCGCTGTTCGCGTTCCTGGGCGGGACCTGGTTTCCGCTCAGCCACCATGGGTTCTTCTTCCAGCTCGGTCGCCTGCTGCCGTCCTACTGGCTGGTCCAGGCCAGCCACGTCTCGCTGCAGGGCGGCGGCTGGGGCGCCCGAGGCTGGGTGACGATCGCCATCTGGGCGCTGGCGATGACCGTGCTGGCGCGCGTGGCCTACCGACGCGACACCGGGCGCGTCTGACCCCGCCGTACTACTCGCCGAGGATCCCCAGCAGCTGTGCGCGCGCGTAGCGCCAGCGCTGCTCCTGGCCCCCGCGCGAGGGACGCACGACGTCCAGCAGCGCCAGCCCGCGCAGTGTGGAGAGCACGAACCCGACCAGCTGGGCGAAGTCGGGTCGGTCGGCCAGGTGCGGGAAGAGCAGCTCGGCGTGGCGGCGCACTCGGCGGTCGACCATCTGCTCGACCGGGGCGAGCTCGGCCATCAGCTC
Source organism: Solirubrobacteraceae bacterium (assembly GCA_036266975.1). Taxonomy (GTDB): domain Bacteria; phylum Actinomycetota; class Thermoleophilia; order Solirubrobacterales; family Solirubrobacteraceae; genus DATAWZ01. The sequence goes on along the minus strand of DATAWZ010000187.1, from coordinate 8,855 downwards.
GGGGTCGGTGCGGGCGGCCACGCCGAGCTCGAGCGCGACCAGAAACAGCTCGCCCCGGTAGGCCGACCACAGCACGTCCAAGGCCCGCTCGGTGCGGCGCGGGCCGTCGGGGAGCAGACAGGCGAGTCGCGCCTCGGCGTCGGCCATCAGCCGATCGCCGAGGTGGCCGATCGCGGCGGCGAGCAGCGCGGCGCGGGTGCCGTAGTGATGCAGGTGCGCGCCGCGCGAGAGGCCCGCGCGCTCGCACACCATCGACGTGGTCACCTTGGCGTAGCCCGCCTCGGAAAGGCAGTCGATCGCGGCGTCGAGCAGCGCGGTGCGAGTGGCCTCGCTGCGCTCCTGCTGGGTACGACGCGCGGAAGTGGCCATGGCAGGGCACTGTAGCGAAGTTGCGTTCATGAATGAATGTGTTATCGTGGCGGCCCCGACCAGGAGCGAGGATGCCGATCGACATCGAGAAGGTGCTGGGCGCGGAGATCCCGCCCGTGGATGCGCGGTGGAACGCCGACAAGGTGATCCTGTATCACCTCGGGCTCGGTGCGGGCGTGCCGGCGACCGATCCCGCCGAGCTGCAGTACACCTACGAGGGAGACCTGAAAGTGCTCCCCTCCTTCGCGGTGATCCCGCTGATGGGCACGATCATCGGGCTGTTCGGGCTCGACGGCGTGAACATCAACCTGGCCATGCTCCTGCACGGCGAGCAGGAGATCGAGCTGCACGCTCCGATCCCGGTCAAGGCCGAGATCACCACGACCGCCACGGTCACCGACATCCTCGACAAGGGCAAGGGCGCGGTGGTCATCGTGGAGGCCCGCAGCGCCACCCGCGACGGCGAGCCGTTGTTCACCAACCGCTTCAGCGCGTACATCCGCGGCGAGGGCGGGTTCGGCGGGCCCAGCGGCCCGCCGGTCGGCAATCAGCCGCCCGATCGCGCGCCCGACCACGAGGTGCAGTGCCCCACGCTCGAGCAGCAGGCGCTGCTCTACCGCCTCTGCGGCGACAAGAACCCGCTGCACGCCGACCCGAGCTTCGCCGCCAAGGGCGGCTTCGACCGGCCGATCCTGCACGGCCTGTGCTCCTACGGCATGGCCTGCAAGGCCGTCGTGGACACCGTGCTTGGCGGCGACGTCACGCGCGTCGCCGGCTACGCGGCCCGCTTCGCTGGCGTCTTCTTCCCGGGCGAGACGATGGTCGTCTCGATGTGGGTGCAGGGCGACCGCATTCTTCTCGGCGCGCGCAGCAAGGAGCGCGACGCGCCGGTTCTCTCCAACGCCGTCATCACCGTCAAGGAGTCCGCATGAGCAACCGCACGTTCGTCATCGGGGTCGGCATGACCAAGTTCGAGAAGCCCTTCAGCCGCGACTGGGATTACCCGGACATGGTCAAGGAGGCCGGCGAGAAGGCGCTGGCCGACGCCGGCGTCGCCTACGAGGACATCGAGCAGGTCTACGCCGGCTATTGCTACGGCGACTCGACCTACGGCCAGCGGGCCGTCTACCAGCTCGGGCTGACCGGCATCCCGGTGCTCAACGTCAACAACAACTGCGCGACGGGGTCGAGCGCCCTGTTCCTCGCCCGCCAGGCGGTTCGCGGGGGCATCGTCGACTGCGCGATGGCGCTCGGCTTCGAGAAGATGGAGAAGGGCTCGCTGGGGATGAAGTACACCGATCGCACCCAGGCCCTGGACAAGCACCTGTCGGCGATGGCGGCGGCGCGCGCGCCGGAGGAGTCGCCGTTCGCGCCGCAGATGTTCGGCAACGCCGGCCGCGAGCACATGGAGCGCTACGGCTCGAACCCCGACCACTACGCGTGGATCGGCTACAAGAACCACAAGCACTCGGTCAACAACCCCTACGCGCAGTTCCAGGACGTCTACACGCTCGAGGACATCAAGAACGCGAAGATGATCCACGACCCGCTGACCAAGCTGCAGTGCTCGCCGACCTCGGACGGCTCGGGCGTGGCGATCCTCGCCAGCGAGCGGTTCGTCGACGAGCACGACCTGTGGGGCCAGGCGGTCGAGATCGTCGGCCAGGCGATGGCCACCGATCTGGGCTCGACCTTCAGCGATCCGCCCTCGTGCATCACGATCTGCGGCGCGGACATGAGCCGCATGGCGGCCGAGCGGGCGCTCGCCGAGGCCGAGACCGCGATCGACGAGGTCGACGTCATCGAGCTGCACGACTGCTTCAGCGCCAACGAGCTGATCACCTACGAGGCGCTCGGCCTGTGCGGCGAGGGCGAGGGCCACAAGCTCGTCGAGGCCGAGGCGACGACCTACGGTGGCGAGGGCCCGGTCGTCAACCCCTCGGGCGGGCTGATCTCCAAGGGCCACCCGCTCGGGGCGACCGGTCTGGCGCAGTGCTCGGAGCTGACCTGGCAGCTGCGCGGCCAGGCCGACAAGCGCCAGGTGCCGAGTGCCAAGGTCGCGCTGCAGCACAACATCGGCCTCGGCGGCGCGGCGGTCGTCACCGTCTACAAGCCCGCGCAGTGACCGGACCGCTCGGCGGTGTCAAGATCGTCGAGATCGCGAGCATCGGTCCCGGTCCCTTCGCCGGGATGCTGCTCTCCGACCTCGGCGCCGAGCTGATCCGCCTGGAGCGCTCGGGCCCCGGCCCGGGCCTGGGGTCGGGCAACTGGAACCCCAACTGCCGCGGGCGCCCGTCGGTGCTCGTCGACCTCAAGCAGCCCGCCGCGGTGGAGGCCGTGCTGCGGCTGTGCGAGCGCGCCGACGCGCTGATGGAGGGCTTCCGACCGGGCGTGATGGAGCGCCTGGGGCTCGGCCCGGACGTCGTCCTCGCCCGCAACCCCAAGCTCGTCTACGGGCGCATGACCGGCTATGGCCAGGACGGCCCGATGTCCTCGGTCGCCGGGCACGACATCAACTACATCTCGCTCGCCGGCGTGCTGAGCCTCTTCCAGCGCCGGGGGGAGAGGCCGATGCCGCCGATCAACCTCGTCGGCGACTACGGCGGCGGCGGTATGTACCTGGCCTTCGGCCTGGTATGCGGGATCCTGCACGCGCGGGCCACCGGGCAGGGGCAGGTCGTCGACGCCGCGATGGTCGAGGGCGCAGCCTCGCTGGGCTCGATGCTCTTCGGGATGCGGGCCTCGGGGATGTGGCCCAACGACGCCGGCGGCAACGTCCTGGACACCGGGGCGCACTTCTACGAGGTCTACGAGACCTCCGACGGGCGCTACATGGCCGTCGGAGCGATCGAGCCCCAGTTCTACGCCGAGCTGCTGCGGCTGCTGGGGATCCCGGCCGAGGAGATGCCGCAGTTCGACACCGCGCGCTGGCCGGAGTTCAAGGAGCGCGTGGCGGCGATCTTCGCGACCCGCACCCGCGATGAGTGGACCGAGGTCTTCGAGCACGCCGAGGCGTGTACGACGCCGGTGCTCACGCTCGAGGAGGCCCCGGCCCATGCCCACAACGTCGCCCGGGGCGCGTTCGTGAAGGTCGGCGAGCAGGTCCAGCCGGCGCCGGCGCCGCGCTTCAGCGCGACCCCCGGCGAGGTGCAGCACGAGACCCCGATGCCCGGCGCCGATACCGACGAGGCGCTCGCCGCCTGGGGCATCGAGGCCGACGAGATCGCCGAGCTCAGGGAAGCCGGCGCGGTCTCCTAGTAGGCCCGGAATGGGCACCCCTCCCATCAGGCGACCACCGGCTGGTTGACGCTCTCGCCACCGCCGCGCGCGCCGTGTCCTCCGGCCAGATCCGCCCGCCGTGCGCCTCGACGAATCGCCCGCAGGAGCGCCAGTCCCAGGCCCCGGGGCGACCGTCCGAGCGTGCCCCGCCGCGCAGAGCGCCCTGCAGGATCGCCTCCTACACCCGCCGGCACCGAGGACGGCCGCGCTCTGCCTCCTGAGCGCGCAGGTCGCTCAGCGCAACCGCACGGGGACCGACGCCTCGAGTGCGAGGCCAACCCTCAACCCTCCCCACAACTCCTCTGAAACCACGACCACACCCCGGACCGTGGCATCAATCGTCTGCGGTGGCGCACCTTGTGGTCGCTATAGCGACCACTTCCTACACCCCCCGAGTTCCTAGCGCGCGGCGCCCGCGGGCCATCGAGCGGCCGAGCAGCTCGCCGGCAGCCGCCGCCGCGCCCTCGCCATCGCGCCCGCGCAGCGCCGCCGCGAGCGCGGCCACCTGGCCGGCCTCGGAGGGCGCGGGGGCGAGCGCGAGCTCGAGCTCGTGCATGCGCTGCAGCCCCCGGACCAGGGTGTTGAAGGCGAGCCGGTAGGCGACGTTGCCCGAGCCCTCGACCAGCCGCTCCCACAGCTGCTGGTAGAGCGCCGCGCGGCGCTCACGGTCGCGCTCGGCGGCGACGCCGTCGGCCAGCTCGGCGGCCTCGCGCCGCAGCGGCGCCGGCCCGCGCTGGGCGCAGCGGCGCGCGGCGTCCTGGCCGATGCAGGCGCGCAACTCGAGGACCGAGCGCAGCAGGTCGGCGTCGAGCGCGCCGGTGCCGTCGACGCCGACCGCGAGCAGGAGCTCGAGGCCCCCGGTCGCCCGCCAGTCGAGCACGCGGGTCGCACCGCCCTGGGCGACCACGACGAGCTGGGCCTGCTGCAGGCGGCTGAGCGCCTCGCGCACGGCGTGGCGGCTGATGCCCCACGCCTCGCTGAGCTGGCGCTCGGAGGGCAGCGACTCGCCGGGGGGGATCCTTCCGGTGAGGATCGCCTCCAGCAGCCGGTCATGGGCGGCGTCGGAGATGCGTCCCCGGCGGGGCAGCGGGGCCAGGGACAGGGACCTCACCGCGCCGGTTATACCAGCGAACCGCGCGGCGCCGCGCACTGGTAAACTGGTTGTACCAGTGGTCGATCTCATCGTCGACGCGATCCCGGCCTTCGTCGCCCTGCTCGTGCTCGAGCTGCTCGTGCTGCGCCGCGCGCACCACGACGAAGATTCGGTGCTCGGTTACGAGGCGCGCGACACGCGCACGAGCATCACCCTGGGCCTGGGCAAGGTGGTCGGCGACGTGGGCTGGAAGCTCGTGCTCGTCGTGGCCTATGCCGGGCTGTACGAGCTCACGCCGCTGCGCCTGTCGGTCGGCTCGCCGTGGACGTGGGTGGCGCTGTTCTTCGCCGACGACTTCTCCTACTACTGGTACCACCGGGCCAGCCACCGGATCCGCATCTTCTGGGCCACCCACGTCGTCCACCACTCCAGCCAGCGCTACAACCTGTCGACGGCGCTGCGCCAGCCGTGGACGCCGTTCGACAACATCATCTTCTGGGCCTGGGAGCCGCTGGTGGGCTTCAAGCCGTGGATGGTGTTCCTGGCCCAGTCCTGGAACCTGCTCTACCAGTTCTGGATCCACACAGAGACGATCGGGAGCCTGCCGCGCCCGATCGAGGCGATCTTCAACACCCCCAGCCACCACCGGGTCCACCACGGCTCGCAGTCCCAGTACCTGGACCGCAACTACGCCGGCATCCTGATCATCTGGGATCGCCTGCTGGGCACCTTCGAGCCCGAGGGCGAGCGCGTGCGCTACGGGCTGACCAAGAACATCGACACCTTCAACCCGGTGAGGGCCGCCTTTCACGAGTACGGGGCGATCTGGCGCGACGTGCGCGGGGCGCGCCGCTGGCGCGACCGCGTCGGCTATCTGGTGCGCGGTCCGGGCTGGCAGCCGACCCGGCTAGGCTGAGCGCTCGTGGACCCGAGCGTGATCATCGTGGGCGCCGGCTTTGGGGGCGTGGCCGCCGCGATCGAGCTCCAGCGACACGGGTTTCGCGACCTGACGCTGCTGGAGTCCGCGCCGCAGATCGGCGGCACCTGGTTTCACAACCACTATCCGGGCGCGGCCTGCGACGTACCCAGCCACCTGTACTCGTTCTCGTTCGCCCAGCGTCGCGACTGGCCGCGGCTGTGCTCGCCCCAGCCGGAGATCCTGCGCTACCTGCAGGGCGTCGCCCGCGACCACGGCGTCGATCGTCTGCTCGTCCCGGACACGCGGGTCGCCCGCTGTGAGTGGGACGGGGGCTGGACGGTGCACAGCGAGGACGGCCGGCGCTTCCAGGCCTCGGCCCTGGTGATCGCCACCGGGCAGCTGCACCAGCCCGCCTGGCCGAACATTCCCGGGCGCGAGGCCTTCGCCGGGCACAGCTTCCATTCGGCCCAGTGGGACCACGACTACGACCTGCGCGGCAAGCGGGTGGCGGTCATCGGCACCGGCGCGAGCGCCGTGCAGTTCGTGCCCGAGATCGCCGGCGAGGTGCAGCGGCTGCTCGTCTTCCAGCGCAGCGGCAACTGGTTCCTGCCGCGGAGCAACCGGCCCTACCCGGCGGCCACGAAGGCCGTCTTCCAGCACGTCCCCGGCGTGCAGGCCTTCCGCCGGAAGTTCCTGTTCAACTACGGCGAGACGCTGACGATGATGATCCGCCACCCACGCACGATCGGCCTGGTCGGCCGGGCGCGCTCGGCGAGCTTCATGCGCCTTCAGCTGCGCGACGCCGCGCTGCGCCGGGCGGTGTGGCCCGACTACACCTTCGGTTGCAAGCGGGTGCTGTTCAGCTCGGCGTTTCTGCCCGCGCTGCAACGCCCGAACGTGCAGGTCCTCACCGAGGCGATCACCGAGATGACGCCCGACGGCCTGCGAACCGCCGGTGGCGGGCACCACGAGGTCGACTGCGTGATCTACGGCACCGGCTTTCGCACCACCGACTTCATGTTCCCGATGGAGGTCGTCGGCCCCGGCGGGCGCACGCTGCGCGAGACGTGGGCACAGGGCGCGCACGCCCATCTGGGGATGGTCGTCCCCGGCTTTCCCTCGATGTTCGTGATGTACGGGCCCAACACCAACACCTCGGGCGGCTCGATCGTGTGGTACCTGGAGGTCCAGGCGGCCTATCTGCGCCAGGCGCTCCAGCTCGCCCGCGAGCGCGGCGCCGGCGCGGTCGAGGTGCGCCCCGAGGTCGAGGCGGCGAGCGACCGCGCGGTGCAGGCGCGCTTCGCCGGGACCGCGTGGACGCAGTGCGACTCCTGGTATCGCGACGAGCGCGGGCGGATCGTGGCCAACTGGCCCGGCTACATGCGCGAGTACGGCGTGAAGGCGCGCACGCTGGACCCCGCCGAGTACACGTTCTCCGCGGTCAGCGCGCCGGCGCCCGCGCCGAGCCGCTGATCACCGGGCGCACGGAGGGAAAGGCCATCGGCATCGTGCCGTGCTCGACCCGCTCGAGGACGAGCGGCGAGTCGCGCAGCAGCCGTTCGGTGCGCCGATTGGGGTGGCAGCCGGCCGCGATGTAGCGGTGGGGCAGCTCGATGAGGTCCTGCATCCGCCCGAGGGCGGTGCCCTCGCCGGCGTGCACGTGCTCGAGGTACAGGTAGCGCCCGCCCGGCGCGAGCACGCGCGCGACCTCGCGCAGCGCCCGTGCCGGGTCGGGGATCGTGCAGTGCACATAGGTGCCCACGACGCAGTCAAAGCTCGCGTCCTCGAAGGGCAGCGTCTCGGCGCCCGCGAGCAGCAGGGTCCACTCGCCGACCGGCGGGGGCTCCTGCTCCAGGCGCCGGCGCAGGTGGGCGAGCATGTGCGGGCTGGGCTCGGTGACGACGAGCTCGCTGACGCTCGGCCCGTAGTGGGGCAGGTTCAGCCCGCTGCCGGCGCCGATCTCCAGCGCGCGCCCGTGGGCCTGGGCGATCAGCTCGGCGCGCATCTCGCGCTGGCCCGCGCGTTCGGAGAGCCCGGACACGTACGGGTACCACCAGGCGAACAGCCGCTCGTTCAGGCCGAGGGGGTCGCGCACGACGCGGATCCAATCAGGTCAGCGCCGCCGGCGCCGGATCGCCCTCGCTGATCGCGATCCGCCGCCATAGCGCGCGCAGCGGGCGCGGCGCCCACCAGTTCCAGTCGCCCAGCAGCGCCATCAGCGAGGGCACGAGCAGCGCCCGGATGAGCAGTGCGTCGATGAGCACCGACAAGGCGACGCCGACGCCGGCCTCCTTCATGAAGATCAGCCGGCAGGTCACGAAGCTCCCGAAGGCCACGCAGAACAGCAGCGCCGCGGCGGTGACGATCCGCCCCGTGCGCTCCAGGCCCGCGGCGACCGCCTCGGCGTTGGACAGGCCGCGGTCGTGCTCCTCCTTGATCCGCGCGAGCAGGAACACCCCGTAGTCGGTCGACAGGCCGAAGGCGATGGCGAATAGGAGCACGGGCATCGTCAGGTCCAGGTTGCCGACCCCCTGGTAGCCGAGCAGGCCCTGGAGCCGCCCGTCCTGGAAGATGAACACGAGCGCGCCGAGCACGGCCGACAGCGTGAGTGCGTTCATCAGCAGCGCCTTGATCGGCAGCACCAGCGAGCCGGTGAGCAGGAACAGCGCCAGCCCGCTGGTCAGCGCGACGATGGCCAGCGCGAGCGGCAGCAGCTGCGCGATCGAGTGGCGCGCGTCGATGAAGTCGGCGGTGAACCCGCCGACGCTCACCGGCAGGGCCGGCGTGCCGAGCGCGCGCAGCCCCTTCACCGCCCGCTGCGCGGCGCGGCCGACGTTGTCCGCGGGCATCATCGCGCTGAACCTGCTCGCGTTCGGTCCGATCGCCTGCGGCGCGGTTACGCCGCGCACCCCGGGCACGACCGCCGCCCGGGCCAGGACCGAGGCCATCGCCGGAGTGTCCAGGGGGGCGTGCACGAGCACGACGGCGGGCGCGGTGCCCGCGGCGCCGAATTGCGCGCCGGCGATCTGCGCGACCTGCCGGGCCTGGTCGCCCGCCGGCAGGTCGCGCTCGCTGATCGCGGCGAACTGCGCATGCAGGAAGGGCACGCCGGCGAGCAGCAGGACGGCGGCGGTCGGCACCGCGACACGTAGGCGATGGCTGGAGACGAACATCGCCAGCCGGTACCAGCGCCCG
>DATAWZ010000186.1:0-3512 GCA_036266975.1 Solirubrobacteraceae bacterium | reverse complement strand
CCCCCGCCGGTCGGTGCATGCACCGACCGGGACCAACGATTAACCCTCCCAACCGAAGAGCGCGGCCGCGTTGGCGGCCACGGTGGCGCCGAGCGCCTGCGGGTCCTCGCCCCGACGTGCGGCGACGAACGCGAGCGTATGCGCGACGTTGGCCGGCACGTTGGGCTTGCCGCGCAACGGCAGCGGCGAGAGGTAGGGCGCGTCGGTCTCGACGAGCAGGCGGTCGGCCGGCACGCGCTCGGCCGCCGCGGCGAGCGCCTCGTTGGCCTTGTAGGTGACGTTGCCGGCGAAGGAGATCATGTAGCCGCGCTCCAGGCACTCAGCCAGGCGGTCAGGCATCGAGAAGCAGTGCATGATCACGCGCACCCCGTCGGCGTGCTCGGCGAGCATCGAGAGCGTGTCCTGCTCGGCCGCGCGGGTGTGGATGACCAGCGGCTTGCCGGTCTCGCGGGCCAGCGCGATCTGGCGCCCGAACGCGCGCTCCTGATCGGCCCGCGGCGCCGTGTCGCGGTAGAAGTCAAGGCCGGTCTCGCCGATCGCCACGCAGCGCCGATGGGCGGCCAGCGCGCGCAGCTCCTCGAGGTCCTCCTCGTCGAAGCCGCGGGCGTCGTTGGGGTGGCGCCCGACCGCCGCGTAGACCTGCGGGAAGGCCTCGGCCGCACCCAGCGCGACGCGGCTGGAGGCGCCGTCGGTGCCGATCGTCACCATGCGCTGCACGCCGACCGCGACCGCGTCGGCGACGAGCTCGGCGTCGGGCGGGGCGCACCGGTGCAGGTGGGTGTGGCTGTCGACCATCTCAGACGAGCTTGGGGAACAGCGGCTCGAGCGCGCTGACGGTCAGGCCCGAGCCACGCTCGCGGAACGCCGCGCCCTCCAGCGCGTCGGCGGGGTCGCCCAGCGCGGCGAGCAGCCGTGGGGTCGTGACCGGCAGGTAGGGCACGAGCAGGACGGTGAGCACGCGCAGCCCCTCCGCCAGCGAGGCGAGCACCGCGTCGAGCTCGGCCGCGCGCTCGGGGTCGCGCGCGAGCGTCCACGGCGCGCGCTCCTCGACGTAGCGGTTCAGCCGCCGCACCTGCTGCCAGATGAGCTCCAGGCCCTCGGTCAGCGCGGCGCGATCGAGGACGGCGCAGAGCTCGCCCGGCAGCGGGGAGAGCTCGGCCGCGAGCTCGGGGTCGGTCGCCGCCGTGGGCACCACGCCCTCGCGGTAGCGGACGATCATCGCGATCACGCGGCTGGCCAGGTTGCCGTACTCGTTGGCCAGCTCGGTCTCGTAGCGGGTCTCGAAGCCCGCCGCGGAGACCGAGCCGTCGCGGCCGAAGGTCACCTCGCGCAGGCAGTAGTAGCGCAGCGCGTCGCTGCCGTAGCGCTCGACGATCGCGAACGGATCGAGCACGTTGCCCAGCGACTTGCTCATCTTCTTGTCGTCCATGAGCAGGAAGCCGTGGACGAAGACGTGCTCGGGCAGCTCGAGCCCAGCGGCGAGCAGCAGCGCCGGCCAGAACACCGTGTGGAACTTCAGGATGTCCTTGCCGATCAGGTGAAAGTCCGCCGGCCAGAACCTCTCGGTCAGATCCTCGCCGGGGCGCGCGTAGCTGAGCGCGGTGACGTAGTTCAGCAGCGCGTCGAACCACACGTAGAAGACCTGCTCGGGGTCCCAGGGGACCGTCACCCCCCAGCGCAGCCGGGCGCGTGACAGCGAGACGTCCTGCAGTCCACCGGCGATGAACGAGCGCGCCTCGTTGAAGTGGTGGGCGGGCATGACGAAGTCCGGCCGCTCGGCGTAGAGCTGCTCGAGCGGCCCCTGGAAGGTCGACAGGCGAAAGAACCAGTTGTCCTCGCGCTCCCACTCCAGCGCGATCCCGTGGATCGGGCAGGTGTTGCCCTCGGCGACCTCGCTCTCGGTCTTGAAGTCCGCGCAGCGCGGGCAGTACCAGCCCTCGTAGGTGCCGCGGTAGACGTGCCCGTTGTCGTAGACCCGGGTGAGGATCTCCTGGACCTTGGCCTCGTGCTCGGGGTCGCTGGTGCGGATGAAGAAGTCATTGGCCACGCCGAGGATCGGGCCCATCTCGCGGAAGCGCTGGGCGTTGCGGTCGGCGAGCTCCTGCGGCGTGACCCCCTCGCGCTCGGCGGCGAGCGCGACCGGCTCGCCGTGCTCGTCGGTGCCGGTCAGAAAGAACACGTCGGCGCCGCGCTGGCGCATGTGGCGCGCGAGCGTGTCGGCGGCGATCGTCGTGTACGCGTGCCCGAGGTGGGGCGCGGCGTTGACGTAGTAGATCGGGGTGGTGACGTAGAAGCGCATTTCGTGGTCAGCAGGCTATCGACGGGCGGCGCGCGCTCCGTCGGTGCCACCCCGCGCTCGGCGGCGTGTTCAGTCGCTCGCGCTGTCGCGCGCGATCCAGGCGCGGTGCAGCTCGTTGGCCGTCAGCCCGGTCAGCCGCGCCACCACGCCGGCCGCCGGGCGGGCGCGCGCCCCGGCCTGCACGAGCGCGGCGAGCGCCTCGAGCGCGTCGTCCAGCCGCGGCGCCCCGGGCGGGGCGGCGCCGACCACCAGCACGACCTCGCCCTTGGGCGGGTGCTCGGCGTAGTGGGCGCGCAGCTCGGCCGCGCTGCCGCGCCGCACCTCCTCGTGGATCTTGGTCAGCTCCCGGCAGACGCTGGCCGGGCGCTGCGGGTCGATCGCCTCGAGCGCGGCGAGCGTCGCCGGCAGCCGGCCGGGAGACTCGAAGGCGACGAGCGTCTCCTGGGCGCCGGCGAGCAGCGCGTCCAGCGCGGAGCGCCGGCGGGGCAGAAAGCCGACGAAGCGCCACGAGTCGGCCGGCAGGCCGGAGGCGACGAGCGCGGCCACGGCCGAGCTCGGGCCCGGAAGCACCTCGACCGAGAGACCGGCGGCCACGCACGCCTGCACGAGCACGAAGCCCGGGTCGGAGATCAGCGGCATCCCGGCGTCCGAGACCAGCGCGACGGTCTCGCCGGCGCCCATGCGCTCGACCAGCTCGGCCGCGCGCGCCCGCTCGTTGTGCTCGTGGTAGGAGACCAGCGTGCCCTTGACCCCGTAGCGGTCGAGCAGCACCCGCGTGCGGCGCGTGTCCTCGCAGGCGACGACGTCGGCCTCGCGCAGCGCGGCGAGGACCCTCAGCGTGACGTCCTGCAGGTTGCCGATCGGCGTCGGGCAGATGATCAGCCGGCCGCGCTCGGCCCCGGCGGCCACTAGTGGCACCTGACGTGAATACGTGCCGTCATCCGCGCGAGCCTGCCCGCTCCCCGGCGTGGGGGGTGCCCGAAGGGGGTGCGACAGCCACGCGGGGCAAGGACACAGGATCCAAGGCGTGGCAGCGCCACGTCGAGATCCGAGGACATTCGGTCGCCGGCGTTGCCGGCGACCGAACGCAGAGTTTGCTTGCCTGCCCCCCGCCATGGGGGGTCCGCCGAATGGGGCGGTGCGTATTTGCGTGAGGTGCCACTCACTCCCCCGCCCGCGTCCGGCGCGTGTCGTGCGCGGTCACCGACCCGAG
>DATAWZ010000185.1:0-22591 GCA_036266975.1 Solirubrobacteraceae bacterium | reverse complement strand
AATCCGGTACACCGGGGGAGGACCCTGCGTCAAACTAGCCACGGGCTCACGAGCACCAAGGAAAACGCGACGTCAACGAGCGGTCCCCGGATCCTCCCCCATTTCACCGATCCGCGTACGGCCGAAGGCCAACCCAACTAGTCTAAAAAGCGAGGGGCCCGGCTCGCCGGCCTCCGGCCGGCTGCGCCACCCTCGTAGTCTTTTCCCCCGTGACGATGCTCATCACGCCCCTGTCGGAGGTGCAGCCGCGCCCTCGGCGGCTCGCCGTGGGCACCTTCGACGGCGTGCACCTGGGCCATCGCGCCGTGATCGCCGGGGCGGACACCGTGCTCACCTTCGACCCTCATCCGACGACGGTCGTCGCGCCCGAGCACGTCCCGCGGCTGCTCACCAGCGTGCCGATGAAGGCCGAGCTGCTCGAGGAGCTGGGCGTGCGGGAGCTCGTGATCATCCCCTTCGACGCGGCCTTCGCCGAGCACAGCGCGAAGGCGTTCATCGACGACGTGCTCGTCGGCGCGCTGCGCGCCACACAGGTTTCGGTCGGCGAGAACTTCCGCTTTGGCCACCGCGCCCAGGGCACCGTCGCGCTGCTGGCGGCCGACCCGCGCTTCAGCACCCACGTCGCGCCGCTGCTGGAGGTCGACGGTGAGATCGTCTCATCCAGCCACATCCGCGGGCTGGTCGCGGCCGGCGAGGTCGAGCTCGCCACCCACTTCCTGGGCCGGCCGTTCGAGCTGCGCGGCGAGGTCGTCGGCGGCGACGAGGTCGGGCGCACGCTCGGCTTCCCGACCGCCAACCAGGTCCCGACGCAGTCGATGGTCGTCCCCGGCCACGGCATCTACGCGTCGCTCGCCGATGGGCGTCCCGCGGCCACCAGCATCGGCGTGCGCCCGACATTCGTGACCGGCCGCGGCGAGCTGATCGAGACCTATGTGCTCGACTTCAACGGCGACCTGTACGGCCACGAGCTGCGCGTGCAGTTCCTGCGCCGCCTGCGCGGCGAGCGGCGCTTCGACAGCGCCGAGGCGCTCGTCGAGCAGATGAACCAGGACGTGCAGGACGCCCGCGACGTCGCCGAGCAGCACCTGGCCCGGCGCTGAGTTCCTGCTACCCTCTCGGCCGCCCATGGCCCTGACGAACGAGCGCAAGCGCGAGCTCATCGCCAAGTTCGGACGCGATGAGACCGACACCGGGAACACCCGCGTGCAGGTCGCGCTGCTCACCGAGCGCATCAACGAGCTCACCCAGCACCAGCGCACGCACAAGCACGACTTCCACGGTCGTCGCGGGCTGCTGATGCTCGTCGGTCGTCGCCGCCGCTTCCTCAACTATTTGCAGCGCGAGGATCTGGACGGCTACCGCGAGCTCATCAAGGAGCTCGGGCTTCGTCGATGAGCGTCCTGGGCGCGGGGTCGAGCGTTCCGGACTTCAGCCTCGCCACCGAGGACGGCGGCACCTTCACCAACGCCGATCTGCAGAAGGGCCGCACGAGCGTGCTCGTGTTCTACCCCTTCGCGTTCAGCCCGGTCTGCACCGACCAGCTGCAGCTCTACGAAGAGGTGCGCGAGGAGCTCGCGGCCGGCGGCACCGACCTCTACGCGGTCTCCTGCGACGCGCGCTTCAGCCAAACCGCGTTTCGTGATCACCTCGGCGTGGCCATCCCGCAGCTCTCGGACTTCGAGCCCAAGGCCTCGGTCTGCGAGGCGTTCGGGGTCAAGCACCCCGGCGGCTTCTCGCAGCGGGCGCTGGTGATCGTGGGCCCCGACGGGGTCGTGCGCTGGAGCCACGAGACCCCCTCGCCGGCTGACCTGCCCGGCGTCGACGTGCTCCTCCAGGGCGTCGCCGCGGCCCAGGCCTGACGGCCGACCGCCGCCGCGCGGAAGTCGCAGCTGCGCTCCAGGTCGGGCGGGGTGTGGATGTGCACGAGCGCCCGAAGCGAGTGGATACCATTGGCGGGCCGGGAGCGATCCTGATGGATGCGGCCAACGACACCGAGGGCTCGGCCTCGATCCCGCCGCTGCAGCAGGACGACCACGTCCGTGGTCCCGCCGGCGCGCCGCTGCTGATCGTCTACGGCGAGTTCACCTGCCCGCGCTGCGCGCTCGCGCACGCGCGGTTGCGGGAGGTCGGGGTACGAGAGGTCTTCCGCCACTTCGCGCTGGGCGCGCGCCCGCGCGTGGTCGCGCTCGCCTGCGCGGTCAGCGCGGCGGGCGAGCAGGGTGCGTTCTGGGAGCTGCACGACCGGCTGTTCGCCGACCAGGGCCGCCAGGAGGACCCCCACCTGTGGGCCTACGCCGAGGAGCTCGGGCTCGACCTGGACCGCTTCGAACGCGACCGCCGCGCACCGGCGACGCTCACGCGCGTGCGCGAGCAGACGCGCGCGGGGCTGATCGCCGGCGTGAGCACGACGCCCACGCTGATCCTCGGCGGGGAGGTCATCTCGGGACCGCCCGACGCCGCGCTGCTCGCCCGTCTGGGGGCGGCCGCGGGACGCGCCATCGGCTGATCAGGCCAGCGATCGCGGGGGCACCGTTCGGTAGGATGGTGCGGTTCGGACTGAGAAGACTTCGGAATACAGCATCGCTCCGCCGACCGACGGGCGGACAGGAAGGCAGAACATATGAGCAGTGACGCCGTGACGCGGGTATCCGTGGAGATCGCCGGTACCGAGATCTCCTTCGAAACGGGAAAGCTCGCCAAGCAGGCCTCGGGGGCGGTCGTCGTCTCCGCCGGCGAGACCATGGTCCTCGCCACCGCCAACGCCGGCGGCGAGCGCGAGGGGATCGACTTCCTCCCGCTTACCGTTGACGTCGAGGAACGCATGTACGCCGCGGGCAAGATCCCCGGCTCCTTCTTCAAGCGCGAGGGTCGCGCGGGCGAGCGCGCGACGCTGACCGCTCGCTTGATCGACCGGCCGATCCGGCCGCTCTTCCCCAAGGGTTGGCGCTTCGACACGCAGATCGTCGCGATCCCGCTGTCGGTCGACCACATCAACCCCTATGACGTGCTCGCCATGAACGGCGCGTCGGCGGCGCTGATGGTCTCGGGCGTGCCGCTGCCCTTCCCGGTCGGCGCCGTGCGCATCGGCAAGATCGACGGCAACTTCGTCGTCAACCCGCCCGAGCAGTCCCTCCAGGGCGAGTCCGACCTGGACCTGATCGTCTCCGGCAGCGAGGAGGCCATCCTGATGGTCGAGGCCGGCGCGAGCGAGATCCCCGAGGCGGAGATCCTCGATGCGCTCGACATCGCCCACGAGGCGATCAAGAAGCTGTGCGCCGCCCAGCGCGAGCTGGCCGAGAAGGCCGGTAAGGAGAAGACGGTCATCGAGCCGCCGACCGTCGACCCGGGGCTGCTGGAGGCCATCCGTGCCTCGCACGGCGCCGCCCTGGACACCGCGACGTCGGTCGAGGACAAGCTCGAGCGCCAGTCGGAGACCGAGCGGGTCAGCCAGGAGGCGATCGACGCCCACAGCGGCGATCCCGCCGACGCCGAGTACGGCGCCCGCCGCGCCGCCGCGGCGCTCGCCGTGGCCAAGCTCGAGAAGGGCATCGTGCGCGAGCGCATCGCCGTGCGCAAGAAGCGCCCGGACGGTCGCAGCGAGGACGAGATCCGGCCGATCACGATCGAAGCAGGGCTGCTGCCGCGCACGCACGGCTCGGCGCTCTTCACCCGCGGCCAGACCCAGGCGCTCAGCGTCGTGGCGCTCGGCACGCTCAAGGAGGAGCAGCGGCTGGACACGCTCGGCCTGCAGACCAAGAAGTACTACATCCACCACTACAACTTCCCGCCCTTCTCGGTCGGCGAGTCAGGCCGGATCGGCACCAAGCGCCGCGACATCGGCCACGGCGCGCTCGCCGAGCGGGCGCTGATCCCGATGATCCCGTCGATCGAGGACTTCCCGTACACCATCCGGGTCGTCTCGGACATCCTGGAGTCCAACGGGTCTTCCTCGATGGCGTCGGTGTGCGGGTCCTCGCTCTCGCTGATGGACGCCGGCGTGCCGCTGCCGCGGCCGGTCGCGGGCATCGCGATGGGGCTGATCAAGGAGGGCGACGACTACGTCGTCCTGACCGACATCGCCGGCGTCGAGGATCACCTCGGCGACATGGACTTCAAGGTCGCCGGCACCGAGAAGGGCATCACCGCCCTGCAGATGGACATCAAGATCACCGGCGTGACCTTCGACATCCTGCGGGACGCACTCAGCCGCGCCAAGGACGCGCGTGAGTTCATCCTGCGTAAGATGGCCGAGGTCATCGACGCGCCGCGCGCCGAGCTCAGCCAGCACGCGCCGCGCATCCAGACGATCCAGATCGACCCGAGCCAGATCGGCCTGCTGATCGGCAAGGGCGGCGAGACGATCCGCGGTCTCTCCGAGGAGTACGAGTCGCAGATCGACGTCAACGACGACGGCCAGGTGCTGATCTACTCGGCCAACGGCGAGCTCGGCGACGCGCTGGTCGAGCGCGTCCGCACGATGATGAAGGAGGTCGAGGTCGGCGACGAGTTCTCCGGCAAGGTCGTCAAGACGACGACCTTCGGTGCCTTCGTCGAGCTCTCCAAGGGCACCGACGGCCTGCTGCACATCTCCAACGTCGCACCCGGACGGCGGGTCGAGACGGTCGAGGAGGTCCTCAACAAGGGCGACGAGATCTCGGTGCGCGTGGTCGAGGTCGACCGCGAGCGCGGCCGGATCGGGCTGCGCCTGGCCGACGACCCCGATGTCGCGGGCAAGACGGTCGAGGAGCTCGCGGCGGTCGGGACCGGCGGTGGCGGTGGCGGCGGCGGTCCGCGCCGCCCGCGCGACGGGGGCGGTCGTGAGCGCAACGGCAGCGGCGGCGGACGCGGCTCGGGCCGCCCGCGCCATCGCGACCGCGACTAGGGCGCAGCCGGCACGCACTTGCCAGACGCTGGGACGGGCGCACCGCTGGTGACCACCCTGCCCTCAGGGGTGCGGGTGGTCAGCGAGCGCCTGCCCGGCGTGCGCTCGGTGGCGCTCGGCTACTGGATCGCCAACGGGTCGGCGGCCGAGCGCGACGAGCAGGCCGGGCTCTCCCACCTGGTCGAGCACATGCTCTTCCGGGGCACCGATCGGTTTGCCTCGGTGGAGATCGACCAGATCTTCGACGCGATGGGCGCCGAGGTCAACGCGGGCACCGACAAGGAGACGACCTCGCTGTTCAGCCGGGTGCTCGACCATCACGTCGAGCACGCGTTCGACGTGATGAGCGACATGGTCTGGCGCCCGACGTTCGGCGGCCTGGACGCCGAGCGCGAGGTCGTGCTCGAGGAGATCGCGATGTACGAGGACGACCCCCAGGAGCTCGTCTTCGACGTGCTGGGCGAGGCGATCTTCGGCGCGCACCCGCTCGGGCGGCCGATCATCGGGCGCGCCGCGGTCGTCGGAGCGGTCACCCGCGAGGAGCTGCTCGCCTTCCACGGCGCGCGCTACCGGCCCGAGCGCGTCGTCGTCGCCGCCGCGGGGTCGATCGACCACGAGGAGCTGGTCGCGCTCGTCGAGCGCCACGGACCGTCGGTCGAGGGCGCCCCGGCCGCGCCGGTCGGTGGCGACAGGAACGGGATCCCGCAGGAGGAGCGGCGCGTGCGCTTCGTGCGCAAGGACACCGAGCAGTACCACGTCTGCCTGGGCGGGCCGGGCATCCCGCGCGACGACGAGCGTCGCTTCGCGCTGCGCGTGCTCGACAACATCCTCGGCGGCACCTCCTCCTCAAGGCTCTTCCAGGAGGTCCGCGAAGAGCGCGGGCTCGCCTACGCGATCTACTCGTTCACCTCCCACTTCGCGCGCGCCGGCGAGATCGGGCTGTACCTCGGCACCCGGGGGGAGAACCTCGGCGAGGCGCTCGGCGTCATCGCGGGCCAGCTCGAGCGCGTCCGCGAGGACCCCGCGAGCGTGGCCGAGCTCGACCGCTCACGCGAGAACCTCAAGGGCCGGATGGCGCTCGCGCTCGAGTCCACCCAGGCGCGGATGAACCGCCTGGGGACCTCGGTGCTCGCCGACCTGCCGATCCTCTCGGTCGACGAGATCATCGAGCGGATCGACGCCGTCGGGCACGAGGATCTCCTGGCGCTGGCCGGCGAGCTGCTGGACCCGGCGCGGCTGTCCGTGGCGGGCATCGGACCCGACGAGGAGCTGTTGCGAGCCGCGCTCGCGCCGGTGGGGGGCGGCGCGTGACCGAGGGGATGATCGCCGTCGCCGTCGCGGGTGCCGCCGGGCGCATGGGCCAGGCGGTGTGCGCCGCCGTGGAGGGAGCGCCCGACACCGCGCTGCACGGCCGCGCCGACCCGACGCTCGGCACCGCCCTGAGCGCGGTGCTCCGCGGGGCGGACGTGCTCGTCGACTTCACGATCCCCTCCACCGCGCTCGGCAACGCGCGTGACGCGCTCGCGGCGGGCGTCCACGTGGTGATCGGCACCACCGGGTTCGACCTGGACGAGCTCGCGCGCAGCGAGCGCGCCCCGGCCGGCGACGGGCGTCCGGCCAACGCATTCGTCGCGCCCAACTTCGCGATCGGCGCGGTGCTGATGATGCGCTTCGCCGCCGAGGCGGCCCGCCACATGGCGAGCGCGGAGATCATCGAGCTGCACCACGACCAGAAGCTCGACGCGCCCAGCGGGACGGCCGCGCGCACCGCCCGGCTGATGGCCGAGGCGAGCGGGGGCGCCGAGCCGCCGATCCACTCGGTCAGGCTGCCCGGCCTGGTGGCCCATCAGGAGGTCCTGCTCGGTGACGTCGGCCAGACGCTGTCGATCCGCCACGACTCGATCGCGCGCGAGTCGTTCATGCCCGGCGTGCTCCTCGCGGTGCGTCGCGTCGGCGAGCTGGACGAGTTCCCCGTCGTGGGGCTCGAGCGGCTGCTCTTCTAAAGGCCCCGCGTGGACCCGCCGGGCGTCCTCGTCGCCGTCACCGACCACGCCGCGGAGCGCTTCCGCCAGCGGGTGGCGGCGCGCCGGGGAGAGGTCGAGGTGCGCACCGAGATCGCCTCGCGGGTGGCCGGCGCGTGGGCGGCCGGACGCTCCGCTGCGGGCGCCGACCCCGGGACGGTGCACGTCCGCGACCTGCTCGATCGCGACGTCGTCTACGTCTGCCGCCACGACGCCCGCGGCCGCGAACTCGTGGTGATCACGCTGTGGGAGGAGGAGCGGCTCGGGCCGGCGCGCGTGCCGCGACGGTTCACCGACGCGCTGCGCGGCGCGCGGTAGGCGCTCGCCGCCTCGTCTCGCTCGGAGGAGTGGTGCCCGCGTGAGCGGGCACCACCGCGCCCGGCTCAGCTCGCCGGTATGGCGGTGCCGATCAGCTGGCAGCTCCCCTGCGGGCCCGATCCGCCGTCGCTCGTGTAGCGCGCGATGCGCGACCAGGTCACGGCCTCCGCGCCGGCGGCGCCATCGGAGGCCCGAGGCGGTCGCCGTCGTCCCGGATGTGGTGTCGTGGACCGCGACCACCGACTGCCCCGGCGCCGGCGTTGAGCCGCTCGGCGTGGCATTCAGGTCGATCGGCAGGGCCCCTGGCCCGGGCGGGCCGGTCACTCCCCGCACGCCCGGGGGGCCGCCCGGTCCCTGCGGGCCGCCCGGTCCCTGCGGGCCGGCCGGGCCGCACGGGCCCACGGGCCCGCGCCTGCTCTCGGTCTTCGGCTTTGTGGTCTTGCGCTTCTTGCTGTGATGGCTGCTGGTCGTCGCGGCGTAACCGGTCCCGCCGAGCGCGACGAACAGGGCGGTCGTGGCGACGGCCATCGCCGGCGATGGCGAACGAAGCCGCATGGTGTGGCCCCCTCGAGTAGCGGGACGCGAAGCGCCCCCTTGCGCTTTCGCGACGGCGGGCGTCCGGGCCTGAACGGATGGTGGCGGCCGGGGCGTGGCCAGATGGATACGCTCACACGAGACAAAGCTCACAAGGAGGCACGATGTCCTGGACCACCAAGGTGCTCGTCGTCGCGGCCGTCACGGCCGAGTCGCCCGAGCTCACGGAGGCGATGACCGAGCGGGCCGCCGCCGGACCGACTGCCTTCACGCTCGTCGTCCCCGCGCGCGAGCTCGGCAACGAGGCGCGAGCGCACGCCGAGCAGCAGCTACAGAGCGCGCTGGCGACGGCGCGCGAGGCCGGGCTGACCATCGAGGGCCAGGTCGGCGACCACGACCCGATCGTCGCCGTGCAGGAGGCCTTCGACCCGCGCAGCGTCGACTCGGTGATCGTCTCCACGCTGCCGGTCGACGTGTCGCGCTGGCTGAACAACGACCTTCCGCAGCGGGTCGCCAAGCTCACGGGGGTCCCCGTGCAGCACGTGATCTGCGCGGTCCCGCTCGTCCGCCCCACGGGCGAACCGGCGCCGGTCCACCTACCCCACCACGACGGGCTGCTGACGCCGCTGCGGGCGCTGGACCCACATCAGAAGCCGTAGCCCGGCGCCCGGCAGATTCCCGGCGTCGCGTTGCGCATCACCTGCGTGGGGCAGCGCGTGGAGATCAGGGTGGCCAGATCGTCCTCGGCCGCCAGCTGCCAGAGCAGCGCCGCGTTCCCGCCGGGGGTGCCCGTCAGGTGCACCTCGCTGAGCTCGTCGCCGCCCGCGGACCTCGGGCCGGCCACCGACATCGCGGTGAACTCGCGGCTGAGCGGGATCTGCAGCGAGAACAGCAGCGTGGACGAGCGGAAGGCGCGCGCCAGGCGGGCGTGCAGCGCGCTCGGCCCATTCGACGTTGCCCAGGTAGCTGGAGATCGCCGAGACGCCGGGCACGCTCGAGAACGGGCTCGAGCCGGCGCTGAGCACCGAGGCGAGCTCGGCCGGATCGCTCCCGCCCGCGACGAGGTGGCCGTCGGCGACCACGTCGTCGAGCGCGCCCTGCGGGTAGCCGCGGGGCTCGAGGCTCACCACCTGGGTCGGGCTCACCGGCAGCGTCGCGTGTCCGTCGATCGTGCCACCCTTGGCACCGACCGACCGCAGCCCGCGGGCGACCGCCGCGCCGTCCAGCGCGCTGCCCTGGACGCGGACCGCCTCCTCCGGGCCAGGCCGACCGTGAGCGCGTCGTCGACGGTGGCGAGGTTCAGCCCGATCAGGCTGCGCAATGCGTCGCCGGCCTGGGCCACCTCGACGTCGCGGAGGCCCTGCGCCTGCGACCACGGCGCGGGTGAGCCGGCCGAGCCGGGGGCCGCCGCGTTGAGGGCACGCAGGCTTCGTCCCTCCAGCTGAACATCGTCTGCGCCGTTCAGGCGGCGACGAGCTCGGCCAGGCGCGTGTGGCGCCGGCGCGCATCGCGCCGGGAGAGCGCGAGCTCGAGCGCGGCCGGCTCGCCGACGAGCACGCACACACGCTCGGCACGGGTGACCGCGGTGTACAGCAGGTTGCGCGTGAGCATGATCCGGTGGGCCTTCACGAGCGGCACCACGATCGCCGGGGCCTGCGACCCCTGGGCCTTGTGGACGGACACCGCGTAGGCGAGCCGCAGGGTGTCGATGGCGCCCCCGGGCAGCGCCAACCGCCGCCCGTCGTCGGTGGCCAGCACCAGCGCGGTGCGCCCGCCCGGGCCGGCACCCTCGACGATCACCCCGAGCTCGCCGTTCATCAGCTCGTGCTCGTAGTCGTTGCGCGTCTGGATGACGCGATCGCCGACGCGCAGCGGCGTCCCGGTGACCGCCGGGCCGTCGGGGTTCAGCCGCGCGCGCAGCTCGGTGTTGAGCGCGTCGATGCCGAGCGGCCCGCGATGCATCGGCGCGAGAACCTGCACGCCGACCGCCGGCTGCAGGTCGTAGTGCGACGGCAGGCGCTCCGCGGCGAGCGAGACGATCTCGTGAAAGGCGGCGGCCGGGTCGTTGCGGGCGATGAAGAAGAAGTCGCGCAGGTCGTCGGGTCCGTCGGCCGTGAGCGGCGGGCGCTCGCCGCGGTTGATCGCGTGCGCGGCGCGCACGATCAGCGAGCGGGCGGCCTGACGGAAGATCTCGCTCAGCGCGGTCACCGGCACCCGCCCGCAGGCGATCAGGTCCTCCAGTACCCGTCCCGGCCCGACCGGCGCGAGCTGGTCGATGTCGCCGACGAGCAGGACGTGGGTGTGCGGCCCGACCGCACGCAGCAGCGCGCCGGCGAGCCGCACGCCGAGCATGCTCGCCTCGTCGACGATCAGCACGTCGGCGTCGTCGATCGGGTGCTCGGGCCCACGCGTGAAGCCCTCGCCGGGCGACCACTCCAGCAGCCGGTGGATCGTCGTCGCCTCCACGCCGCAGGCGGCGCTGAGGCGCCGCGCCGCCTTGCCCGTCGGCGCGCACAGCCGCACGCGCCGGCGCTCGCGCCGCAGCAGGTCGACGAGCACCCGCATCGTCGCCGACTTGCCGGTCCCGGGCAGCCCGGTGAGGATCGCCAGGCGGCAGGACAGGACCTGGGTGATCCCGTGCCACTGGGCGTCGGTGGGCACGAAGGGACCGCGCTCGGGCCGGCGCAGACGGCGCAGCTCGAGCACCGGCGGCGCCTCGAGCAGCCGCCGGACCTCCTCGGCGAGCTCGTGCTCGACGCCGTCCATGTCCGGGTCGAGCACGATCTCCGCCGCCGAGGACCCGTCCGGCGGCGGGGCGAGCCGCAGCCGGCCCGAGGCGGCCAGGCCGTCGATGCGCTCCTGCGGGTCGGCGCCGAGCAGCGCCCGCGCGCGCTCGGCGAGCTCGGGGCGCGGTAGGTGGCAGTGGCCGTCGAGCTCGGCCTGGGCGAGCACGTACAGCAGGCCGGCGTCCAGACGACGGGGATCGTCGCCGGCCAGGCCCAGCGAGCGCGCGAGCGCGTCGGCGGTGAGGAAGCCGATGCCGTCCAGCTCGGTGATCCGGTAGGGGTCCTCGCGCAGCAGCTCGACCGAGTCGCTGCCGAGCGCGCGGGTGATGCGCGAGGCGACCGCCGCCTCGACACCGTGCTCGGAGAGGAACAGCCGCACCGCGCGCAGCGCCGACTGCTCCTCCCACGAGGCGACCGCGCCGCTGATCCGCGCGCGGCCGATGCCCGGCACCTCGAGCAGGCGCGCCCGGGGGGAGCGATCGATGACCTCGAGCACGTCGATCCCGTAGCGGTCGAGCAGGAAAATCGCCCCGGTCGTCCCGACGTGCTTGATGCTCGACAGGTAGCCGAACAGCGCCTGCTCGGAGCTCGGTGGGCGCAGCTCGACATGGCTGACCTGGAAGCGGTAGCCGTGGCGCGGATGGCGGCGGAAGGCGCCGCGCACCCGCAGCGTCTCGCCCGGGTGGACGTCGGCGAGCGCGCCCGCGAGCGCGACCTCCTCGCCCGCGTCGGTCACCGCCAGAACAATCGCGAAGTCCGGCGGATCGGAGCGATAGACGACCCGCATGACCTCGGCCTCGAGCTCGGTCGCCGACGGGTCCCAAGGCGCGTCGGTCGGGCTGGGCAGTCGGGCGGCGGTGGTCACCCACCGAGGATATTTCCCGCTTCGGTCGCCGGTAGAGTGTGCGCCTCAGGTAACGAGGGAGGGGCGCGATGGAGCGGCACGGGCGGATGCGAGACATCGGGGCGGCGGCGATCGCGCTGGCCGCGCTCGCGGTGGGGGCGGGACCGGCGGCCGCGCAGAGCACGTTCGGGCCGCTCACCGGGACCGGGAGCTGCCTGCAGAACCCCGGCGGGACGCTGAAGGGATGCACGGCCGAGTCGGGAGTCGAGGGCTCGATCGCCGTGGGGGTGATCCCCGACGGGGGCCAGGTGGTCGCGACCGGCGAGACCCAGAGCGGCGTCGTGACCGGCTACGGCTCGCTGGTGACGCTGGCCCGGAACGCCACCACCGGCGCGCTCAGCGAGGTCTCGTGCCTGAGCAACGACGGCACCGACGGCCGCGACGGCGCCACCGGCAAATGCACCGTGACCCCCGGGCTGCGCGGCGCGTCCGGCGTGGTCGTCTCGCCCAACGGCGGGCTCGTGTTCACCGTCTCGGCGGCCGCCGGCGACGTGGCCGCGTTCAGCCGCAACACGACGACCGGGGCGCTCACCGACCTGGGCTGCCTGCAGAACGTGCCGCCCGCGGGCGGTGCCTGCGGCCTGGCCAAGGTCTACGTCGGTGCAATGGCGCTCGCGCTCAGCCCCGACGGCCACAGCCTGTACGTCTCGGACCCGCTGTACAGCGTGATCTCCGAGCTCGACGCCTCGGCGATCAGCGCCGGCATGCAGAGCGGCTCGGTCGGCTCGCTGTTCGGCACGATCGCGCCCGGAACCGACCTGAACAACGCGTGCGTCGCCGAGGGCGGCCTCGACGGCGCCTGCACGGTCGGCGTGAGCGAGGCCGGCGTCACCGACGTCGCGATGAGCCCCGACGGCAACCAGGTGTACGCGGCCGCGCCGGGGAGTGGGGCGATCGACGTGCTGCAGCGCGGGACCGACGGGGTGCTGACCCCGACCGGCTGCGTGATGCACGACGCACCAGCCGGGCTGTGCACGAACGCGACGATGGTCGACGAACCCGACCAGCTCGTGGTCAGCCCCGACGGTGAGAACGTCTACGCGGTGGAGAACTCCGGCCAGCTCGACGTCCTCAGTCGCAACGCCACGACCGGCCAGCTGACCGAGGACAGCTGCATGATCGACAAGCCGCCGGCCGGCTCGGGCTCGGGCTCGGGCTCGGGCGGCAGCGGGTCGGGTGACAACGGCTCGGACGACAACGGCTCGGGCTCCAACGGCTCGGGCAGCAACGGCTCGGGCTCGAACTCGACGCCCTCGCCGTGCGCCCCGGTCAACGGGCTGCCCTCGCCCACCGACCTGACGATCAGCGCGGACGGCAGCACCGTCGCGGTGGTCAGCGACGACGGCACGCTCACCGTGTTCTCGCGCGATGCGAGCACCGGGGCGCTCACCGAGAGCAGTTGCCTCTCGGGCGACGACTCCAACTGCACGATGGGCCCGACGCTGAGCAGCGTGGACTCGCTCGTGGCCAGCCCCGACGGACGCACCCTGTACGTCGCCGGGGACAACCAGATCCAGGCCTACGGGCTCGGCGCCGGCGTGTCCTCGCCGACGGCCACCACACGCGGAGCCATGGCCAGCCTGCGGCTGGCCTGTCCGCGGCGGATGCTGCGCCCCTGCGCCGGGCACGTCGTGCTGACCTCGCTCGGAGCGCACCCGCGGTTCTCTCGGGCGGTGCTCGCGCGCGCCGCCTCGCGGGTCAGCTCGAGCTTCCGGATCGCCCCAGGGCGCTCGGCCCGCGTGCTCGTGCCGATCGACCGGGGGATCCGGGACGCGGTCGCCCACGGGCACCATCCGCGGATGCTGGCCGTGCTGGGGCCGCGTGCGGGCGGCGGCGGCGCGAACGAGGCGGTGGTGGCGGTCTCACGCGGCTGACGCGATCCTGGCGCCGCCCC
The DNA here is from genome assembly GCA_036266975.1 of Solirubrobacteraceae bacterium. Lineage (GTDB taxonomy): Bacteria > Actinomycetota > Thermoleophilia > Solirubrobacterales > Solirubrobacteraceae > DATAWZ01. The sequence goes on along the minus strand of DATAWZ010000185.1, from coordinate 9,252 downwards.
GCGGTCGGGCCCGCAGGGGGGTGGTGCAGGAAAGTGTCGCTCCAGCGCGCACAGCTACGCCACCCCTGATTGACCAGGCGCGCGCGGCCGCCGGAGTGACCCGGCCACGTGTGATACTGGTGGCCCATGCGCCCCTCCCGCCGCCGGCCATGCCGGTGAAGTCGCCCTTCGGGGCGGTCCTGACCGCGATCATCACGCCCTTCGACGCCCAGCTGCACGTCGATGAGGAGGCATTCGTCGTGCTGCTGCACCATCTCGCCGCGCACGGCTCGGACGGGTTCGTCGTCTGCGGGACGACCGGCGAGGCGGCCACGCTCACCGACGAGGAGCACCTCGGGCTGATCGAGCTGGCGCTCTCCGAGCGCCCGGCGGGGGCGAGCATCATCGCCGGCACGGGCTCCAACGACACCCGCCACGCGGTCGAGCTGACCGAGCGCGCGACGGAGCTCGGCGCCGACGCGACCCTGTCGGTCACCCCGTACTACAACCGCCCCAACCGACGCGGGATCGTGCGCCACTACGAGGAGGTGGCCAACGCCACCGACCGGCCGGTGATCCTCTACAACATCCCGACGCGCACGGGCACCGACATGCCCAACGACCTGCTCGCCGAGCTCGCGCAGATCGAGCACATCGACTACGTCAAGCAGGCCAACGACGACAACCTCGCTCCGGTCGACGGCTTGGGGGTCTACGCCGGCAACGACGGCACGCTCGCCCGCACGCTGGACATGGGGGAGTGCGGCGGGATCCTCGTGTCCAGCCACGTCGTCGGCGAGCAGATGCGCCGCATGGTCGACGAACCCGAGCGCCGGGCGGAGATCGACGCCTCGCTGCGCGACGTCTACGAGGCGCTGTTCATCACGAGCAACCCGATCTGCACCAAGGCCGCGCTGCACCTGCTCGGACACTGCTCGGCCGGCTGCCGGCTCCCGCTCGTCGAGGCCGACGAGGCCGAGACCGAGACGGTCCGGTCGATGCTCGAGCGCCACGGACTGCTGCATCCGGCTCGCGCGTGAGCGGGAGACAGGTCGGGGGGCGGGCACGATGAGCGGCGCGCTGCGCGTGCTGCCGCTCGGCGGCCTGGGCGAGATCGGCAAGAACATGACGGTCATCGAGCAGGACGACCGGATCGTCGTGGTCGACGTGGGCCTGCGCTTCCCGACGCCCGAGATGGTGGGGATCGACCTGGTCCTGCCCGACTTCAGCTACCTGCGTGAGCGCGCCGAGGACATCGAGGCGATCGTGATCACCCACGGTCACGAGGACCACATCGGCGCGCTGCCCTGGGTCATGCGCGAGCTCGGCCAGCGCGCCCGGCCGACGATCTACGGCGGGCCCCTGACGCTCGCCCTCGCCCGCTCGAAGCTCGAGGAGCACAAGCTGCGCGACATCGCCCTGAGCGACCTCTCGCCCGGGGAGCAGGTGCGGGCGGGCCCGTTCGATCTCGAGCTGATCCACATGACCCACTCGATCCCGGACTCCTCGGCCGTCGCGCTGCACGGCGAGCACGGCATCGTGCTCGTCACCGGCGACTACAAGTTCGATCAGACGCCGGTCGACGGCGAGCCCGCCGACATCCCCCGGCTGGCCGAGCTCGGGCGCGAGGGCGTGCTGCTGCTGTGCGGCGACTCGACCAACGTCGACCGCGAGGGCTTCTCGCCGTCGGAGTCGGTGGTCGGGCCGCGCCTGGAGGAGCTGTTCGCGCGCTGTGAGGGCCGCATCGTCGTCACGAGCTTCGCCTCGAACATCCACCGCGTCCAGCAGGTCGTCGACGCCGCGGCGGCGCTCGGGCGCAAGGTCTCGCTCGTGGGGCGTTCGATGCGCAAGAACGTCAACATCGGCCGCTCGCTCGGCCACATCGACGTCCCCGAGGGGATCATGGTCGGCGCCCGCGAGATCGAGGACTTCCCCGACCACAAGGTCGTGATCATCTCGACCGGGTCGCAGGGCGAGCCTCTCTCGGCGCTGCGCCGGATGGCCTATCGCGACCACCCGCAGGTCGAGCTGCACGAGGGAGACACGGTCGTCTTCTCGGCGACGCCGATCCCCGGCAACGAGCGCGCGGTCAACGAGACGATCGACCGCCTCTACCACATCGGCTGCGACGTGGTGACCACGCGCGACGCCGCCGTGCACGCCTCCGGCCACGGCTACGCCGAGGAGGTCAAGCTCATGCTCAACCTCGTGCGGCCGCGCTACGTGATGCCCTTCCACGGCGACTTCAAGCGGCTGCGGCTCCACGCCCAGCTCGCCGAGGACGTCGGCGTCGAGCCCGACGACATCTTCCAGGGCGAGAACGGCCTGCCGCTGGAGATCACCGGGCGCGGCGCGCGGTTCGGCTCACCCGAGCGGGCCGGGATGATCTTCGTCGACGGCGTGGACATCGGCGAGATCAACGATGTCGCCCTGCGCGATCGCCGGATGCTCTCGGCCGACGGGATCTTCGTCGTGGTGGTGACGATCGCCGAGCAGGACGGCAGCTCGGTCGCCGACCCCGAGATCATCTTCCGCGGCGTGCCGTTCCTGGACGAGGCGGGCGAGCTGATCAGCGAGATTCGCGCGACGGTCGAGGCCTCGCTCGGCCACGCGGCCAACGAGGACATCCGCGAGGTCGATCTGCTGCAGCAGATGCTGCACGACGACCTGGCCCAGTTGGTCTACGACCGGCTCAAGCGCCGCCCGATGGTGCTCCCGGTCGTGGTCGAGGTCTGAGCGCGGCTGAAACAGGCGAGCGTCCCCGGTGGAGGGCTCACTGTGTGCCGGTGCTACACGACTCCGTGGAAGGAGCGCTTGACGGTGACCGAGCCGGTGACGCACGACACGGTCAGCTGGCGGTGCTTGGCCACGGCAGCCAGCGCCTTGTGGGGCAGGCGCAGGGCGACCGATCCCGAGCGGCCGGCGCCGAGGCGGATCGGCTTGCTCGAGAGGTGGCTGCCGCCGACGCCGAGGTAGACGATCGAGGAGCAGCCGCCGGTCGCGGTCGACGGGCAGGAGACGGTGACCTTGACCTTGCCCTTGCTCGCCTTGAGGTGGGCGATCTTTGCGCCCACGGTCCGCTTGGCCACGCTGGCCGGGGTCTTGGAGTTGGAGGCCGTCGAGCCCAGGTCGGCGTAGTAGTTGGAGTTGGGGTTGCTCGAGCTCGGGTTCGTGCTCGTCGGCGTGCCGCCGCCCGAGCCGCCGCTCCCGCCGGAGCCCGAGCCACCTGAACCCGAGCCGGACGAGCCGAGGACTCCGCCGACGGCGGGCAGCGAGGCGAGCTCGGTGGTGAGCGAGCCAACGATGCCTTCCAGCTCGGGCCCGAGCACCGGGACCGAGCCCAGCGCGCCGGTCTGGCCCTCGAGCGTGCTCAGCACGCCGGAGAGCTGCGTCGGGGAGAGCGAGCCGGAGGAGGCGAGGGTCGCCGCGACGTTCTCGAGCGCCGAGGCCACCGGGGCGGGCACGCCCGAGGTGGTCGCGACCTGCTCGAGGGCGGCCGCGACGTCGCCGAGCGCGCCGGTGGGCAGCGTGGAGCCGGTCGGCAGGCCCTGCAGCGAGCTGAGCTCGGAGAGGATGCCGGTGATCTCGGTGCTGCTCAGCGGGCTGCCGGGGTAGGCGAGCAGGCTGGCCAGGTCCCCGGTGGTGAGCGCCGCGGCGAGCTGGCTGAGGGCATGCGAGCCCGTGGCGGGAACGCCGGCGGCGCTTGCGGCCGTCTCGAGCTGGTTGATGAGCGCCTCGACCTGCGTGGCGTTCGGAGTCCCGCCGCCGAGGATGTCGCCGAGCAGGCCGCTGACCGTGTCGAGCACGCTCGCGACCAGGTCTGGCTGGCCGGCGGCGGTGCCGACGGGCCCGAGCACGCTCGAGAGATCGGAGAGCAGCGTCGGCGCGCTGCCGGTGGTCTGCAGCGACTCGATCTGGCTGACGAGCTGGCTGATCTCGGTCGAGTTCAGGCCCGGAATGGCGTCCAGCGCCGACGTCAGGGTCGACACGGGAAGGGTGGGAAGCGTGGCAGCCTGCGCCTCGCCGGCCTGCAGCGCGGGGAGGGCCAGGGCGGAGAGCAGGGCGCCGCCGGCGAGGGCGGCGGTCACGCGGGTGCGAACACGGGGCATCAAGGCGTCCTTGTCGTCGGGGGCTCCTGACGGGGGCCATCCGGCACGGGGCCGAGACGGTCCTGCCCGTCGCCTCCCTATCGACCACGCCGCCGGCGCGCTTGAGCGCGCTGCACGGATAACTGGCCGAAACGTCCGTCCGTGCGTCCAGCGAGGCGTCGCTCGGCGGCGCTGACCGAGGCTCGGGCGACCGGCGGGCGCAGGGCCGCCCTGGATCGCGGGCATCGCGCGCCGAATCTGTGCCACTCGGCTGGCACGCGTGCCATGATGGCGCCGTGCACCGTGAGACCGTGGCACCGCGGGCGCCGATGCAGGATCCGGTCAAAGCGCGGGGCCCTGCGCGCGGCGGCGGCCTGGCACATGAGGTGCTCGCGCTGCAACGCAGAGCCGGCAACAGCGCCACCGCGCTCTTCGTGCAGCGCGCGCGGTCGGTGGACCGCGAGGTGTCGGTCCAGCGCGAGGTGTCGGTCCAGCGCGAGGTCTCGTCGCAACAGCTGCTCGCCGCGGCAAGGCAGATTCCCGTGGTAGGGCTACAGCTCGGCAAGGTGATGCCGCAGGGCTCGACGTGGGAGGAGCATCTGCTCGCGGCGCTGAGCGCTTACGACCATCATCTCTCGTCCGAGTCTGGACTCGATGAGGCGATGCGGCTGGCAGCGATCATCGGTGTCATGGCTGGCGCGATTGCCCGAGGCGCGGGCGATCCGATGATGAAGCCGGTGATCGCGCGAGAGCTCTCCCAGGTGTTCAGGCACGAGCTCAGAGCTGCCGTCAGGGGGGGCGGCACGAAGAAGGATGCGCGGAGGAAGCTGAAGCTCGCGACTGAATTGGCGAGCGAGAACTCGCTGGCCCTGTACATGCAGGGAAAGCGGCCCGTGCATGCGGCGGCGGCGCGGATCATCGCCGCCGCCGGGCGCCTGAAACGTCAGCCGAGGGAGGTCTACGAGCTACTGCGGACGCAGTTCGAGATGGATCTTGGGACGTTCACGCGCGAACAGGTGGCGACCGGCAAGCTCAGCGACGATCCCGCTGAAGGGAACTTCGCACTCGAGAACCTCTACGGTGAGGTCAGCCCCACCTGGTTCCGGGACCTCTACGGAGCCCAAGACCCAAACTGGGACGCGCAGGGCTCCTCTCTCTCGGCGGATGCCAAGGCGAAGCTCGCCGCTCTCGAGCAGGCGATCGAGCATCCTGACCCAACCTTCGGTGCGGTGTCGTCGACCGACATCGCCAACGAGCGAGCAGATCGCGGCGGGGCGGCGAGCCTGACCGACGCGCAGGCCGCGCACCTGGTGAGGCTGGCCCGGGAGGAGCAAAACCAGCACCTCGATTACGAGGGAAAGGGCAAGTCGCCGGAGACCTTCGTCAAGGACGCCTTCGCCACGCACTACAAGCTGGACGACCACCAGGCCGACACGCTGGTCAGCGACGTCGTGCGGGGACTGGGCAGCGTGCCGATGGCGATCACCTTCAACCCCGAGACGCTCTTCGGCAACCCGGCGGTGGAGGGTCCGGCGTTCGGCACCGACTACAAGTCCGAGCCCAACCTGATGGCGAAGGAGTTCGACGTCGATCGACTGCTGCTCACCGGCGATCCGGCGGCGACGGGTCGGAAGATCAAGGGCTCCGGACTCCCGTCGACCGACATGATGCGGCTGCGCGGGCGCAACTACATGCGCTGGCGGCTCGAGAAGGACGAGGTCGAGACCGGCTACCACGAGCTTGGACCGGCTGACCTCCCGGTCTTCGGCGCACTGAACCCGAGCTTCATGCAGGTGGGCGGCGGGGCTGCAGGCGCAGCCGGGCAGACTGTCCGCGGCGGCGCTTACGAGACCCTGCCCTGGGGTGCGAACTACTACGGGAAACACCACATGCTGCTGAAAGAGCACGTCCGGCAGCGCTCGGCGTTCGTCTCCCGCGGAGGCGGCGATCGAAAGATCGAGCGAACGGATCTCACGCTGCTCCTGGCCGACATGGTGCGCAGCGGTTGGATGTGGTCGGTAATCGATCCGCTCGTCGCCCAGGCGCAGGGCAGCCAGAGAGTGATCATGCCCAGGCTGACCCTCGAGATCCACGTCTACGGCGGCCTGGACCTGGCACGAGACGTCGAGGCGTTCTACCTGCATCCCGGCGAGATCGCCGAGAACATCGACGCCTCGACGCCCATGGGCCGAATCAAGCGCTTCGCCCGCGACAACGCCATCGCGGTCCGCTCGGTCGGTACCAGGCCGGAGGACCTCACGGTGTACGCGAGCCTGGTCTGAAGCGGTAGCGGGGCAGCCTGCCGTCAGGCAGTCGTCAGCGAGGCCGTGGGCTCGGCGGACGCGGGCGGCCGGTCGTCCAGCGCCGGCAGACGGACGACAAACCGCGAGCCTCCCTCGGTCGGGCGCTCGAGCCATACGCGCCCGCTGTGGGACTCCGCGACGGCGCGCACGATGGCCAGGCCCAGGCCGCTCGAGCCGCCGCGGTCGCCGGTGCCGCGCACGAAGCGCTCGAACAGGCGGTCGGCGATCGTGTCCGGCACGCCGGGGCCGTTGTCCTTGACGACGAGCTCGGCCTCGCCGCCCGCGGTGCGGCGGGTGTGGACCTCGATCCGCCCGCCCGGCGGCGTGTACTTGACCGCGTTCTCGATCAGGTTCAGCGCCACCCGGTGCAGCTCGTCGCGAGCGCCGTCGACGAGCACGCGCTGCACGTCGACGGTGATCGGGTGGTCCTCGGCGAGGATCTGCAGCTCGGTGACCGCCTCCAGGACGACCTGGCCGAGGTCGGTCGGAGCGTGCTCGGTCGCGCGGCCGGCGTCGGCGCGCGCGAGCAGCAGCAGGTCGGCGACCAGCCGGCGCATCCGCCGCGAGGAGCGCAGCGCCGATCGGGCGGCGTCGCCCTGCTCGCCCTGGAGCGTGTCGGCGAGCAGCTCGAGGTTGGCCAGGACGCTGGTCAGCGGGGTGCGCAGCTCGTGCGAGGCATCGGCGACGAAGCGGCGCTGCATCTCCAGCGCGGCCTCGGTCTCCCCGCGCGCGGCGTCGAGCTCCTGGAGCATGCCCTGCAGCGTGCGGGCCAGCTCGGCGACCTCGTCGTCGGCCACCGGCTCGGGCAGCGTGAGCGACGGGTCGCGGGTCGCGGCGATCTCCGCGGCGGTCGAGGTCAGGCGGGCGATCGGCGACATCGCCCGGCGGGCGATCATGAGGCTCGCGACGAGGGCGAGGCCCGAGCCGGCGAGCACGCCGAGCACGAGCAGCAGCCGCACCCGGTTGACCGTCGAGTCGATGGCCGACTCGGGCCTCGCGTACTGTAGGTAGAAGTTGCCCAGGATGTCGCCGACCGTCGCGTTGAAGGGCACGGTGGCCACCCGGTAGCCGTTGACCGTGGCCAGCGGCGGCATGGTGTACACGGTGCCGAGGTTCATCGGGCGGTTGTCGTTCGTCCCGAAGCTGCCCATGTTCGTCCCGGAGACCTCGTCGACCTGGATGACCGCGTGGTCGACCAGCGCGGCGGCGAGCAGGATGCGGGGCGCGACGACCTGGCCCTGGTTGGTGAACTGGATCTGGTCCTTGAGCTCGTCCGCGGAGGTCGTGACCTGGGAGTCGAAGTTGTCGCGGATGCGCCGGATCGTCAACGACCCGACCGCGGTGGCGAACCCGAACAGGATCGTGAAGGTCAGCAGCGAGGTGACGAGCGCCAACCGGGTGGAGATCGTCAGCCGGCCCGCTCGCTGGCCGGCGCGATCGGCCGCGGCGCGAACGGCGCCAGGCAGCCGGCTGCCGTCAGGCGCGCAGGACATATCCGGCTCCGCGGATGGTGTGCAGCAACCGCGGCTCCCCGCCGGCCTCCAGTTTTCGGCGCAGGTTGGAGACGAACACCTCGATCGTGTTCGTGGTCGAGAAGGGGTCGTAGCCCCAGACCTCGTCGAGCAGGCGCTGGCGCGAGATCACGATCCGCTCGTTGCGCATCAGGTACTCGAGCAGCTCGAACTCGCGCTGGGTGAGCTCGACCGAGCGCTCGCCGCGCGTCACCTCGTGGGTGTCGGCGTTCAGCGAGAGGTCGCCGACGCGCAGCGGGGCCGAGCCGCGCGGCGGGCGCCGGCGCAGCAGGGCGCGCAGCCGGGCGAGCAGCTCCTGGCGCTCGAAGGGCTTGACCAGGTAGTCGTCGGCGCCGGAGTCAAGGCCCTGCACGCGCGACTCGACCGCGTCGCGCGCGGTGAGGATGAGGATCGGGACGTCGTCGTTCTCGCGCAGGCGCTTGGCGACCTCGATGCCGTCGAGCTGGGGCAGGCCCAGGTCGAGGATCACCAGATCGGGCACGAAGGCCCGCGACTGCTCGAGCGCGGCCACGCCGTCGGGCGCGGCGCGCACCTCGTATCCCTCCAGGCGCAGCGAGCGCTGGAGGGCCTGTGCGATGTCCTCGTCGTCCTCGACGACGAGCACGCGCGGCGCACGGGCGAAGTCGCTCATGAGGGCGGTGTATCGGTCGGCACTTAAGCGATGGTAATCGCCATCGCGCAGGGAGTGGCGCGCGCGCGTCGAAGCTGGCGGCGTGGCGAGTACTCGCAACCAGCCCGCGCGCTCGCGCACGAGCACCAACCGCTCGCGCACCGACGCGCGCGCGCCCACCCCCAAGCGCGGCCGCGCTCCGGCTCGCGGCAAGAGAGGACAGCGCAAGCGCCTCGCCCGCCGGGGTGGCTCGCGTCGGCTGGTGCTCCAGCAGCACCACCTCGACCTGATCGGACTGGGGGCGATCGCGGTGGCGGTGTTCCTCGGCTTTCTGCTCTACGGCCACGGCGACGGCGGCCAGGTCGGCCGCGGCCTCATCAACGGGCTCGCCGACCTCGTCGGGCAGCTGCGCTACGGCGCGCCGGTGGCGCTGGCCGTCGCCGGCGCCCGGCTGCTGCTCGGCCCGGTGCTCGACACCGGCCGCGCGCCCCGGGTGGGGACCGCCTGCGTGATCTGCGCGGCGCTGCTCGCCTACGCGGGCGGGACGTTCGGCCTGGGCGCCGCCGGCGCGCACCACCTGTGGTTCCGCCTGGACTATGTGCGCCCCCGCGGCGGGCTGGCCGGCGAGGCGCTGTTCTACGGCGCCGCGCACCTGGTCTCGACCCTCGGCGCCGACATCCTCGCCGTCTTCCTGCTCATCGCCGGGGTGCTGCTCGTGACCGGCTCCTCGCCGGGCGTGC
>DATAWZ010000184.1:0-23684 GCA_036266975.1 Solirubrobacteraceae bacterium | reverse complement strand
CCGCTTCGCGGCTGCAAATCTTCGCCTGGCGGCGTCCTCGGGAGCCGAAATAGCGCTGCTATTCCGGCTCCCTGCGTCCTGGCCATGCTCGATTTTCGCTCGCGAATCGACGACCGGATTTACCGGAGGCACCACTAGCCGGCGAGCTCCTGCGCGAGCGCGTGCACCAGCCGCTGCTGCGGCTCGGGCTCGGCGCCGATGCCCATGACGCCGATGCGCCAGACCTGGCCGGCGAGCTTGCCGGCGCCGGGGGAGATCTCGATGCCGTGCCGTTCGCGCAGAGCCGTCCGCACCGCCGCCTCGTCGATCCCCTCCGGCGGACGCACGCACAGCAGCGGGTGCAACTGCTCGCCGTCGGGCGCCAGGCGCTCGCAGCCGAGCTCGGCGAGCGCCGAGCGCAGCGCCTCGTGGGCGCGGGCGTGGCGCTCCCAGCGCGCCGGAAGACCCTCCTCGAGGACCAGCCCGAGCGCCTCGTGCAGGCCATAGACCATGTTGATCGGCGCCGTGTGGTGGTAGGCGCGCGCGCCGCCGCCGCTCCAATACCCCAGCAGCAGGTTCAGGTCGAAGTACCACGAGCGCCCGGGGGCCGTGCGCCGCGCGAGCTTGGCCAGCGCGCGCTCGCCGACCGTGAACGGCGCCAGGCCCGGCGGGCAGTTCAGGCACTTCTGCGTGCCGCTGAAGGCGGCGTCGACTCCGGCCTGGTCGAGCGCGAGCGGCTGCCCGCCGAGCGAGGTCACGCAGTCCAGCAGCAGCAGCGCGTCGTGGGCGCGGCAGGCCTCGGCGAGGCCATCGAGCGGCTGGCAGACGCCGGTCGACGTCTCTCCGTGCACGACCGACAGCGCCGCGGTGCCGGGCGCGAGCGCCTCGATCAGCTGCTCGACCGGGATCGCCCGCCCCCACGGCGCCTCCACGCGCACGACCTCGGCGCCCTGGCGGGCGAGCGCGTCGGCCATGCGCTCGCCGAACAGGCCGTGCACGCCGCAGACGACCCGATCGCCGGGGTCGATGAGGTTGGCGACCAGCGCGTCCATGCCGCCGCTGCCGGTGCACGAGAGTGGCAGCGTGGCACGGTTGGCGGTCCCCATCACCGTGCGCAGGCGCTCGCTCGTCTCGTCCATCAGCGCCACGAAGGCGGGGTCCAGGTGGCCGATCGTCGGCCGGGCCAGCGCGGCGAGCACCCGCTCGGGCACCGGGCTCGGCCCGGCGCCGAGCAGCAGTCGCTCGGGCAGCGCGCTCACGGCGCCTGCAGCTCCGGGAAGCACTCGGCCACGTGCGCGCGCAGCGACTCCAGCACGAAGCTGCGCTCGCCGGCGGAGGCCATGCGGAAGCGCCCGAGCAGCTCGCGCTGGCGCTCGTAGTCGACGCCGCCGACCGTCCAGCGCACGGCGAGCCGCTCGAAGAGGTACTCGATCGCCCGCTGGTAGCCGTCCTCGCGAACGCGGCCGGCGCGCGTCTCGGCGTACTGTCGGCGCGTGCCGGCGGTCATCGAGCCGCGCAGCACCAGCTCGCCGTGCTCGGGATCCTCGTATTGATGCTCGGGGGCCCGCGGGGCCTCGGCGCGGTCTCGGCGGCGTCGCGGCACGCTCTGAGTCTACGGACGATTAGTGTCCGCCCGATGGTGTCGCCCACCCAACGCCGTCAGCTGGGCCGCGGCGAGCGGGTGCTGCCCGGCGTCTGGCGCCTGAGGTTGCCGCTGCCGTGGCCGGGCGTGCCCCACTGCAACTCGTGGGCCGTCGCCGCCGGCGATGGCGTCGTGCTGTTCGACACCGGCCTGCACGAGCCCGGCTCGCTGGCCCACCTCGAGCGCGCGATGTCGATGTGTCACCTGCGCATGGACAACGTGCGGCTGGTGGTCTGCACGCACGCCCACTCCGACCACTACGGCCAGGCCGGCACGATCGTGCAGCAGACCGGGTGTCCGCTGTGGATGCATCCCCAGCACCAGCACGTGACCCAGACCGGCGGTGACCCCGAGGCGGCCTTCGCGCGCCGCATCGAGGTCGCCCGCTCCAGCGGCGTCCCGGAGGCGGCGCTGCGCCGCTACGCGGCCCAGCGTCGCGAACAGGGGCTGCGGTCAGGGATCTCGGCGGTGGTGCTGCCCGACCGCGAGCTGCTCGACGGGGTGGTGGTCGAGAGCGACCTCGGTCCGTGGGTCGCCTACGAGACGCCCGGCCACGCGCCCTCGCACGTCTGCCTCTACCAGCCCGATCGGCGGGTGCTGATCAGCGGCGATCACCTGCTCGGGCGGATCTCGCAGTACTTCGACTACGGCTGGTCGCGCGATCCGATCGGCGAGTTCCTGCATTCACTGGACATCGTCGAGGCGCTCGACGCGCGGCTGGCGCTCTCCGGGCACGGACGCACGTTCACCGACGTGGAGGCGCACATCCAAGCCAACCGTGCGCTCCTGCACGAGCGGCTGGACGGGGCGCGCCGAGCGCTGCCGGGTCGGGAGATGACCGCCTTCGAGCTGGCGCCGCTCATCTTCGACACCTCGCTGGGACCCGAGAACACCGCTTGGCTGCTGTCCGAGACCCTGTGCCTGCTCGCGCACCTCGCGCAGCGGGGCGAGGTCGAGCGGCTGGGCGGCGAGCCCGAGCGATGGAGAGGGGCCTAGCCCAAACCTTGACATAATCGTGTCAAGGTTCTAGCCTGCGCCGATGCGGATCGACCAGCTGATCGCCGCGAGCGCGGAGCCGGTCTTCTCCTTCGAGTTCTTTCCCCCCAAGACCGAAGAGGGCGAACGCAACCTGTTCGGGGCGCTGGCCGCGCTGCGCGAGCTCGAGCCCGCGTTCGTGTCGGTGACCTGGGGGGCCGGGGGCTCGACCCGGGCCAAGACGCTGGAGATCGTCTCGCGCATCCGCGCCGACCACGACCTGGAGGCGATGGCCCACTTCACCTGCGTGGGCGCGAGCGTGCCCGAGCTGCACTCGGCCCTGGCGCAGATGGCCGACGCGGGGCTGTCCAACGTGCTCGCCCTGCGCGGCGACCCTCCGCGGGGTGAGGCTGCGTTCGTCCCTCATCCCGACGGGCTGCGCCACGCCGGCGAGCTCGTCACGCTCGTGCGCGAGCACTACGACTTCTGCATCGTCGGCGCCTGCTACCCGGAGACGCACCCCGAGGCGTCAGATGCGGCCAGCGACCTCGAGCGCGTGTGCGAGAAGGTGCAGGCCGGCGCGCAGGTGCTGATCACCAACCTGTTCTTCGAGAACGAGGTCTACTTCGACTTCGTCCAGCGCGCCCGCGCCGCCGGCGTCGAGGTGCCGATCATCCCCGGCATCATGCCGATCACCAACGTCGCGCAGATCGAGCGGATCAGCGGCCTGTCGGGCGCGACGATCCCCGCCACGCTGGTCGCCGAGCTCCGCGCTCGCGCCCACCAGCCCGAGGCGGTCCTCGAGCTGGGCGTCGCCTGGGCCACGCTGCAGTGCGCCGAGCTGCTCGAGTACGGCGCGCCGGGGGTTCACTTCTACACGCTCAACCGCTCGCCGGCGACGCGGGCGATCCTCGCCGCGCTGCGCCTGACGCGCCCGTGGGAACGTCAGGGCCGGGACTCGATCTCCAGGCCCTGGGCGAGCATCGGGCGCCCCTCGAGCTCGTAGCTGACGTCGACCGAGTCGTTGCGGCGGTAGGTCCCGACCCCGAAGGCGCCGACGATCCAGCGCCAGACGGCCACGCGGCCCTCCTTGACCAGCTCGCGCTGGAACACCAACGACCCGCCCCGGACCTGGTAGTCGTCGCCGAGCCGCTGGGGGACTCCGTTGACGTAGACCGAGAACGGCGAGCGCACCTGCGGCGGGAGCCGGACGACCGAGGGCATGTGCGGCGAAGGGTACGCTGGAGCGGCGTGGCCGAGGAGATCCCGTATCGCGTACGCCGGTCGCCTCGGGCCCGCCGGGTGCTCGTCCACGTGCATCTCGACGGCTCGGTCGAGGTCGTACTGCCCCCGCGCGCGCCGGCGGCATCGGCGCCGGCGGCGATGCTCGAGCTGCGCCCGTGGCTGGATCACCGCCTGGCCGAGCTCCAGCGGGCCCGCGAGGAGATCGCCGTCCGCGCCGGGACGGTGCCGCTGCTCGGGCGGGCGCTCGAGCTGGTGCCCGAGCCGGGGCGCACGCGCGTGCACCGGCGCGGCGATCGCCTGCACGTCCCCGACGGCGACCACCGTCCGGCGCTGGAGCGCTGGTACCGGCGCGCCGCCCGCGAGGAGGTCGGCGCGCGCCTGGATCGCGCGGTGGCGCTGGTCGGCACCTCCTACCGGTCGCTGTCGATCCGCGGCCAGCGCACGCGCTGGGCGAGCTGCACCCGCGAGGGGCACATGAGCTTCAACTGGCGGCTGCTGCTCGCCCCCGAGCCCGTGCTCGACTACGTCGTCTGGCACGAGGTCTGCCACCTGGAGATCCTCGATCACTCACCCCGCTTCTGGGCGCTCGTCGAGCAGCGCTGCCCGGAGGCGCGCGCCCACGCGGCGTGGCTGCGACGCCACGGCGCCGCGCTCGTCCTCTGAGCGACGCTAGTGGTGCCAGCGGATTTACCGGAGGTGCCACTAGGTCTGCTCGAGCGCCCGGCGCAGGCCCTGGTGGACCGACTCGCCCCCGCGGGGCTCGACCAGGCGCCGGCGCCAGTGGCCGACGAACGCCTCTCGGGACCCGTCGCCGCGCAGATCGACCCCGCCGCGTATCGCCGGTAGCAGTCGCCCGGGGCCGGCCACCTCGCCGCGCACGCTGACCAGACGCTGGGCCTGGAACTCCTTCAGCGGCGTCTTGACCGTCTTGCGCCGGGCGTGCGGCGCGAGCTCGTCGATCCGCTCCTCGAGGCCCACGAGCGCGGCCTCGAGCGTTTCGAAGTGCGCGCGCTCGACGCGCGGTCCGTTGCGAACGGTCAGCGTCCAGCGGGCCACGAACCGATGATCGCACGCGGCCGACCGCCGCGTCCGCGAGGCGATCCTCGGCTCGGTGTTCGCGTTCATACATTTGCTTTAGCGCGCGCTTAGCGCGTTCACACGGTCGGCGCGTTCACTGCCCGTCGTGGCGAGCGAGCCCTCCGCGGTCAAGGTCCCCGGCGCGTTCGCCGGGCGCCCGCGCCCGCGCGCCGAGCTGGTCCTGCTCGTGCTGTGCCCGCTGTGCCTGGCCCTGATCCCGATCCACATCGGGAGCATCTACGAGGGGCTGCCGGCGCATCCGCTGCTGCTGCACATCCCGGTGATGGGGATCCCGATCGCGACGGTCGGCGCGCTCGCGCTCGCCGTGCGTCCGGCCTGGATCGACCGCTGGGGGGTGCCGCTGGCGATCGTGGCCGTCGTCTCGCTCGCCGGGACGGTGCTGACGATCGGCGCCGGGGAGTGGCTACGGGCCCGGCTCGGCCTCACCGGCGACTTCGGCCCGGGAGCGCTGATCGCCCGCCACGCCCATGCGGCCGACATCCTGCGCGTGCTGATGTTCGCCTTCGCGCCGGCGCTCGTGCTCACGGTGCTCGCCCACCGCACCGAGGGCACCCGCCGCGAGCTGCGCATCGCCGGGCGCGTAGCCACCGTGGCGCTGGCCATCGCCTGCGCCTACTTCGTCTTCCACGTCGGCGACCTCGGCGCACGCGCCGTCTGGGCCGGGCGCGTGAACGGCCACGGCGGATTCCCCGGCGGCGGCCTCCCCGGGGCCGGAGGGTCCGGCCCCGGGAACGTCACGCCCCAGTCGCTGTTCGGCGGCGGGGGCGGCTGACCGAAGGCTGCCCTCAGCGCTCCGCGCGCGCAACGAACTCGACGTTCAGCGGACCGGTGTAGATCTGCCGCGGTCGAGCGATCTTCTGCTCGTCGTCCTGGACCATCTCCAGCCACTGGGAGATCCAGCCGCTCGTCCGCCCGATGGCGAACATCACCGGGAACATCGCCACCGGCAGGCCCAGCGCCTCGTACATCAGCCCCGAGTAGAAGTCGACGTTCGGGTAGAGCTTGCGCGAGGTGAAGTACTCGTCGTCGAGTGCTCGCTTCTCGAGCTCGCTGGCGATGTCCAGCAGCGGCGTCGTGCCGGTGACCTCGAAGACGTTATCGAGGTGCTTGCGGATGATCCGCGCCCGCGGATCGTAGTTCTTGTAGACCCGGTGGCCGAAGCCCATCAGGCGCTCGTTGCCGGCCTTGACCCCCTCGAGGAACTCGGGGATCCGGTCGACCGACCCGATCCGCTCGAGCATCGCCAGCGCCTGCTCGTTCGCGCCGCCGTGCAGGGGCCCGTAGAGCGCCGCGACGCCGGCGGCCAGCGACGAGTAGGGGTCGACCTGGGTCGAGCCCACCGAGCGGACCGCGCTCGTCGAGGCGTTCTGCTCGTGGTCGGCGTGCAGCATGAACAGCACGTCGAGCGCGCGCGAGAGGCGCTCGTCGACCTCGTACTTCAGCTCGGTCATCTTGTACATCATCGACAGGAAGTTGCCGGCGTAGGAGAGCTCGTTGTCGGGGTACACGTACGGCTGGCCACGGTTGTGCCGGTAGGCGAAGGCGGACAGCGTGGGCACCTTGGCCAGCAGGCGGATGACCTGGATGTAGCGGGTGTCGGGATCCTTGACCTGGTTGGCCTCCGGGTAGAACGTCGACAGCGACGCGACGCCCGCGGCGAGCATCCCCATCGGGTGGGCGTCGTACCGGAAGCCCTGCATGAAGTCCTTGATGTTCTCGTGGACGAAGGTGTGGATGGTGATCTGGTGCTCGAACTCACGGAACTGCTCCTCGGTCGGCAGCTGCCCGTGGATGAGCAGGTAGGCGACCTCGAGGTAGTTGGACTTCTCGCACAGATCCTCGATCGAATACCCACGGTGCTGCAGGATGCCCTTGTCGCCGTCGATGAACGTGATCGAGCTGCGACACGACGCGGTGTTGGTGTACGCCGGGTCGTAGGTCATCAGCCCGAAGTCCTCATCGGAGACCTTCATCTGGCGGAAGTCCATCGAACGGACCGTTCCGTCGGTGATCGGGATCTCGAAGGCCTTGCCGGTGCGGTTGTCGGTGACCGTGAGGCTGTCAGTGGAACCGGAGCCGTTGTCCGAGGTTCCCTGCTGCTGGGCGGTGGTCTCGCTCATGCGGTCTCCACTTTTGTTCGCGGGGGGCTGGAGGACTCTCTCCGTGTCGATTATGAGCTACTTGGGCGTCCCGCGGTGTCCATACCGGCTTTCGGTCGCTTCGACCTGGCCCTGGTAGTGGCTGCCGAGGTCGGCGTGGCCGTAGGGCCGCAGCGCCGGCCGGTCGAGCGACATGAACGAGAGCTGGGCGATCGGCAGCCCGCAGTAGAGCCGGATCGGCACGCGGGTGAGGTTGTTGAACTCGAGCGTCAGGGTCCCCTTCCAGCCCGGATCGCAGAAGCCCGCGGTGGCGTGGACGATCAGCCCCAGGCGCCCGAGGCTCGACTTGCCCTCCACGCGCGCCACGATGTCGTCGGGCAGCTCGACCCGCTCGAGCGTCCGCCCGAGGCAGAACTCGCCCGGATGGATCACGAACGGCTCGTCCTGCTCGATCGTCACCTGCTCGGTGAGGCGGTCGGGTGGGTTGCGCAGGTCGATGGTCGAGACGCGGTAGTTGTGGAAGACCCGGAACGAGGGCCCCAGGCGCACGTCGACCGAGGCCGGCTGCACCAGGGCGGGGTCCCACGGATCGATGACGATGCGGCCCTCGTCGACCAGGCGCTGGATCGTGCCGTCGGAGAGCACCGACGTGGGGGTGGGCTCGCGCATCGCGGCCGCGATTCTGTCAGGCCGAGTCAGCGCGAGACGCGACGGCCGCGGGCGACCGTGACACGCACGCGCGAAGGCGAGGACGGCGGCGGTGCCCCGTGCGGTCCGCGGCGCGGGCGGCGCGGGAAGCGCCGGTCGGGCGGCGGCGGGCGGTGACGGTCGCGGATCCCGCCGTCATCCTCGGTCGGGGACTCCTCGGGCTTCTGCCGGATCGCCCACCAGACGATCGCCAGCAACGCTCCGATCGGGAGCTTGAGGAACAGCATGAGCCACAAGAACGTCCACACGAGCTAGGGCCGATCGTACACCTCCGTGGCGGCGACGAAAAGGCCCGCGGCTGACGCTCGCCGAGGGTCCGCTCAGCGCCGCGTGGCGACCGCGGGGGCCTCGAAACGGGTCATCTCGGCCAGCGCCTGTGCCCGCGCGGCGATCTCCTGGCCGCTCAGCCGCTCCACGCGCTCGGTGCCGAACTCCTCGACGTTGAAGGAGGCCAGCGCGGTCCCGTAGGCCATCGCGGCGGTGTACAGCTCGCGGTCGGGAGCCTGGTCGGGGTGGGCGGCGATGTAGCCGACGAACCCGCCGGCGAACGTGTCGCCCGCGCCGGTCGGGTCCACGACGCGCTCGAGCGGGAACGCGGGCAGCGAGAAGAAGCGCTCGGGGGTGATGAGCGCCGCCCCGTACTCGCCCTGCTTGGCCACGATGACGGTCGGTCCCCGCTCCCAGTCCAGGATCTCGCGCGCGGCGAGCAGCACGCTCGGCTGCCCGGTGAGCTGGCGCAGCTCGGAGTCGTTGAGGATCAGGCAGTCCACGCCGGCGATCGCCTGCACGAGCGACTCGCGCGCGATGTCGATCCACAGGTTCATCGAGTCCAGCGCGACGAACCGGGCGTCGGGGAGCTGCTCGCGCACGCCGCGCTGCAGGTCGGGCTGGATGTTGGCCAGGAACAGGACGTCGCTGGACTTCGAGCGCTCGGACAGCGCGGGTGAGAAGGTCTCGAACACGCCGAGCTGCGTGTCGAGCGTCTCGCGGCTGTTCAGGTCCCAGCCGTACTCGCCGCGCCAGAAGAAGGTGCGCCCGCTCACGCGCTGCACGTCGCCGGTATCGATCCCGCGATCGCGCAGGACGTCCATCTCCGGCCCGCCGAAGTCGTCGCCCACCGGGCCGACGACGCGCACCTCGTCGAAGAACGAGGCGGCGAGCGCGAAGTGCACGGCGGCGCCGCCGAGCATGCGCTCGCGCTCGCCGAACGGCGTCTTGACCGCGTCGAAGGCGATCGATCCCACTACGGTGACCGGCATCGGGCGCGCACTGTAGTGGACCGACGACGCAGGCCAGGGGGCGGATCGAGGCGAGCACCACATAGAGTGACGGCGACATGTCGGGGTTTGAGGAACTGGGTCTGTCCGAGTCGACGCTCGCCGCGCTGCGCGATGTCGGCTACGAGTCCCCCAGTCCGATCCAGGAGCAGGCGATTCCGCCGCTGCTCGAGGGCCGGGACGTCATCGGCCAGGCCCAGACCGGAACGGGCAAGACCGCGGCCTTCGGGCTGCCGATCATGGAGTACGTCGATCCCGAGCTCTCAGAGGTGCAGGCGCTCGTTCTCACGCCGACACGCGAGCTGTGCATCCAGGTCACCCAGGCGCTGCGGGCTTACGGGTCGCACAAGCGCGTCGACGTCGTGGCGGTGTTCGGCGGGGCGCCGATCCGCACCCAGCAGGCCCAGCTCAGCAAGGGCGGCCACGTCGTGGTCGGCACCGTCGGACGCGTGCTCGACCTGATCTCCCGTCGCTCGCTGGTCCTGCACGACTGCCGCTTCGTGGTGCTCGACGAGGCCGACGAGATGCTCGATCTCGGCTTCCTGGAGGACGTGGAGCGGATCCTCGCGCTCACCCCCGGCAGCCGCCAGACGGCGCTGTTCAGCGCGACGATGCCCCCGCCGATCCGCGCGCTCGCCGACGACTACCTCTACGACCCGGTGCTGATCAAGGTCAAGGCGGCGACGCTGACGATCGACACCGTGGCTCAGTTCCAGCTGCCGGTGGCCTCCCGCGACAAGGCGACCAAGCTGGTCGAGGTGCTCCAGGCCGAGCGGCCCGACCAGGCGATCGTCTTCGTGCGCACGAAGGTCCGCTGCGAGCAGCTGTTCCGCACGCTGCGCGACGGCGGGATGAACGTGCGCGCGCTGCACGGAGACATGACCCAGGGGGCGCGGGACGGGGTGATGCTCGCCTTCAAGGGCGGCCGGGTGCCGATCCTGGTGGCCACCGACGTCGCCGCGCGCGGCCTCGACATCTCGACCGTCACCCACGTGATCAACTTCGACGTGCCGACCTCGCCGGACACCTACGTGCACCGCATCGGGCGCACCGGACGGGTCGGGCGCTCGGGCCGGGCGATCACCTTCGTCGAGCCGCGCCAGCAGCGCGAGCTGCAGGCGATCGAGCGCCACATCGGGCTGACGATCGCGCCGTGGGAGCCGGGTGCGCAGGTCGAGCCGGTCGCCGTGCAGCCCAAGCCCCGCCGTCACTCCAAGCCACACGTCTCCCGCGACGACGACGACGCCGACTACGCCCGGCTGGTCGCGCGCGGCGGCAGCGGCTCGGGGCTGGAGGTGGCCGACCTCGTCGCCGCGGTGACCAAGGCGACCGGCCTGGACGGCGAGGCCGTGCGCGACGTCACCGTCCTGCAGCGCTACACCTTGTTCAGCGTGCCCGCCGCTGACGCCGATCGGGTCATCGAGCAGGTCGACGGCCGCCGCGTGAACGGCGCCTCGCTCGCCGTGTCCCGACTCACCTGACCGCCCCCAATCCGAGGAGAGCCATGTCCAGCGCCACGCTCAACACCAGCGAAGGAGCGATCACGGTCGAGTTCTACGACGCCGACGCTCCCAAGACGGTGGGGAACTTCCGCGACCTCGCCGCCAAGGGCTTCTACGACGGTCTGTCCTTTCACCGCGTGATCAAGGACTTCATGATCCAGGGCGGCTGCCCGCAGGGCACCGGCACCGGCGGCCCGGGGTACACCTTCGAGGACGAGTTCAACCAGCACAAGGTCGCCCGTGGCGCGCTGGCGATGGCCAACGCCGGCCCGAACACCAACGGCTCGCAGTTCTTCATCGTCACCGCCGACGCCTGCCCGTGGCTCGACGGCAAGCACACCGTGTTCGGCCAGATCACCAGCGGGATGGACGTCGTGGATCGGCTCGAGGGCGCGCCGACCGGCGCCGGCGACCGGCCCGAGCAGCCGCTGCTGATCGAGTCGATCGCGCTGAGCGATTAGCACGGGCTAACCTTCTCGGCAGCAGCCGCCGCCGAGAGGAGAACGCAGATGGCCGTCGAGCAGCAGGTGAATCAGAGCGCCAACGGGGCCGCCGCGGCGCCCGTGATCGAGGTCGAGAACCCGGCGACGGGGAAGGTCATCGCCACGGTGCCGGATCTCGGCGCGGCCGAGGTCGCCGAGCTCGCCCGCCGTGGGCGCGCCGTGCAGCCGGCCTGGGACGCGGCCGGATTCGACGGGCGCGCGCGGGTGATGCTGCGCATGCAGAAGTGGCTGCTCGATCACGCCGAGCGGGTCTCCCAGACGATCATGTCCGAGACCGGCAAGACGCTCGAGGACGCCCAGATCGCCGAGATCAACTACGGCGCCGCGGCGTTCGGCTTCTGGGCCCGCCACGCCGCGGGCTACCTGGCCGACGAGCGGGTGCACGCGAGCAACGTGCTGCTCACCGGCAAGCGCTGCGTGCTGCGCTTCCGGCCGCTCGGGCTGATCGGCGTGATCGGCCCCTGGAACTACCCGCTCACGAACTCCTTCGGCGACTGCATCCCGGCGCTGATGGCGGGCAACAGCGTGATCCTCAAGCCCTCGGAGATCACCCCGCTGACCTCGCAGGTGCTGCTCGAGGGCCTGCTCGCCTGCGGCCTTCCCGCCGACGTGATGCAGGTCGCGACCGGTCGCGGCGAGACCGGCGCCGCGCTGACCGACGAGGTCGACATGATCATGTTCACCGGGTCCACGCGCACCGGCAAGAGGGTCATGGAGCGCGCCGCGCAGACGCTCACGGCGGTCTCGCTCGAGCTCGGCGGCAAGGACCCGATGATCGTCCTCTCCGACGCCGACCTGGACCGCGCGGCCAACGTCGCCGTATGGGGATCGATGCAGAACGGCGGCCAGACGTGCATCTCGATCGAGCGTGTCTACGTCGAGGAGCCGATCTACGACGAGTTCGTGGCCAAGGTGGTCAGCAAGGTGGCCAAGCTGCGCCAGGGCGATCCGTCGGGCGGCGCGGGCTCGGTCGACGTTGGCGCGATGACCTTCGCGCCCCAGGTCGACATCGTCGAGGACCACGTCAACGACGCGCTGGCCAAGGGAGCGCGCGCGCTCGTGGGCGGGCACCGCGGCACCGGCGTCGGCCGGTTCTTCGAGCCCACGGTGCTCGTCGACGTCGACCACACGATGAAGTGCATGACCGAGGAGACCTTCGGGCCGACGCTGCCGATCATGAAGGTGCAGGACGCCGAGGAGGCGGTGCGGCTGGCCAACGACTCCCCGTACGGCCTGGGCAGCGCGGTCTTCTCGCGCGACACCGCGCGGGCCGAGGCGATCGCTCGCCGTCTGGAGGTCGGCGCGGCGTGCGTGAACGACGCGATGATGAAC
Organism: Solirubrobacteraceae bacterium; assembly: GCA_036266975.1. Classification (GTDB taxonomy): domain Bacteria; phylum Actinomycetota; class Thermoleophilia; order Solirubrobacterales; family Solirubrobacteraceae; genus DATAWZ01. Next base: position 11,324 of record DATAWZ010000184.1, on the reverse strand, counting down.
TACACCGCGCTCGAGCTGCCGATGGGCGGCGCCAAGGCGTCGGGCCTGGGCAGCCGTCACGGCGCCGGCGGGATCCGCAAGTTCTCTCAGCAGCAGGCGCTCCTGATCACCCCGCGGCCGCTCGCGCTCAAGAAGGAACTGCACCACTTCCCCTACCGGCGCACGACGACCAACGCCATCGGCCGCCTGCTGCGCCTGCTCTACGGCCGGGGACGGCGCGCTTAGGCGAGCTCGGCCGCGGGCTCGTAGTAGCGCGCGACGGTGAAGCCGATCAGCGTGGGCACGTGCACCGCGTAGACCGCGAGTGAGAGCGAGAGCACGACGAGCGTTCCGCCGCGCACGTGGTTGCGCACGAAGGCGTACTCGATCAGGCCGGCGGTGATCACGTAGGCCAGCAGCGCCCAGCGCGCCACTTCGAAGAACCGCCGCCAGGGAAAGCCGCTCACGCGCGCGAGCGCGCCGAGATTGCCGGCCAGCAGCAGCGCCGAGGCCGCGAGCAGCGCGATCGCCGGCGTCAGCGGAACGTGCTGGGGCAGGTGCGCCGAGAGGTAGATGCCGCCCGCGACGATGAGCGCCAGCGAGGCCATCCCGATCTGCGTCACCGGGGGAAGCCGGCGCTCGCTCATCCGCTTGCGATCTTGGTCATGATCACCAGCGTGGCGACCTGCATCGCGCCGAGGACGCCCGCGCAGTAGATGAACCGCTTCATCAGCGTCTCGATGACTTCGGGGTTCGGCCGCGGCTTCTTGAGCTCGATGAGCACGGCGATGTTCGCCGGCTCGAGCAGCCCGAGGGCGAGGATCGCCATCACGCCGACCACGATGTAGCTCGCCACCACCCAGCCGTGGTGGTAGTAGCTGGTGAGCACGGTTCCGTCCTTGATCCCGAGCTGCCAGCCGGCGGCGAGCGTCGCCGTCACGACGATCGGCATGATGATCACGATCTTGGGCATCAGCCGGGTGGTGAACTCGATCCGCGCGGGGATCGACAGGCGGCCGATGATCGGCCCCAGAATCAGCCCGAGGAACAGGTCGATGATCGTCCAGGCCGCGCCGCCGGCCACGTGCAGGAAGTCCAGCGGCCAGAGCTTGTTCGACGCAATCGCCGCCACGACCAAGCCGAAGGCGATCGCCGCCGCGATCAGCCCCCTGCGCGGGACGATCTCGAAGTCAGGGATCTCGATCGGTGGGCCGTGCGCCCCCTGGTCGGGCGCGACGACCGCCGGTGCCTCAACGGCCACGTCCGCCATGCGAACAGCTTCGCATGCCCGGGCGCGGAAAGCTAGGCGCCTTGCAGGGCCGCGACGCCCATCCCGGCCGCGGCGAGCGCGGTCGCGGTGACCAGCACTCCGCTGAGGCGCGGCAACGTGCCGTCGCGCAGCGTCTGCACGCCGGCGAGCGTGTCGGCCAGGTCGCACGCGATGCCGATCATCAGCCAGCGCCGGCGCTCGGCGCCCTCGCTGGTCAGCAGGCCATAGCCGAGCGCCGCGTCGCGGACGCCGAACAGGCGGGCGATATAGGGCGCCTGGGGGTTGCCCTCGACGTCCAGCCCGAACGCGCGTCCGGCGAGCGCCGGGGCGAGCCACGAGCCCGCGCCGATGGCCACCCGGGCGGCGGCGAGGTTGCCGATCGGAGAGCCGGGCACGGGGCGGGAGTCTATTGAAGACCGTCCACGAGGCGCAGCAGCGCGAGCGGACTGAACGGCTTGGTCAGGAACAGGTCCGACCCGGCCGCGCGGGCCTCGCTCTCCTGCTCGACCCCCGCGGCGGTGAGCATGACGATCGTCGCCTCGCGCGCGCCCGGCAGCTCGCGCAGGCGCCGGCAGGTCTCGATGCCGTTCATCCGGGGCATGTCGATGTCCAGGAACACCAGCGACGGCGGCTGCTCGGCGGCGAGGTCGAGCGCGACATCACCGTCCTCGGCCTCGATCAGCTGAAAGCCCGAGACGTCCTCGAGCGTGGTCGAGATCAGCTTGCGGATGAACGGGTCGTCGTCGACGATGAGGACGATCGAACTCATCGCCGCAGGCCGCTCAAGCGATCTCCCGGGAGAGGCGCTCGAACACCTCGTCCGGCACGACGTTGAACGCGGCGACGACGTCGGGGTCGAACTGGCTGCCGCTGCCGGCGGCGATGATCTTGCGCGCGTCGTCCATCCCCATCGCCGGCCGGTAGGGGCGGCTGCTGGTGAGCGCGTCCAGGGTGTCGGCCGCGGCGAACACCCGGGCGGCGAACGGGATCTCCTCGCCGGCCAGGCCGTCCGGGTAGCCGTTGCCATCCCAGCGCTCGTGGTGGGAGCGCACGACGTCCTTGGCCGCCCCGAGGAAGTCGATGTCGCTGAGGATCTCAAAGCCGGTGACCGGGTGGCGCTCCATCAGCATCCGCTCCTCGTGGCTGAGCGGCTCGGGCTTGTACAGGATCGCGTCGGGCACCGCGACCTTGCCGACGTCGTGCAGCAGAAACCCGAACTCGATCTGCGGATCGGAGGCGAGCGTCCCGCCGGTGGCGCGCGCGATCTCCAGGCCGTAGGCGGCCACGCGCTCGGCGTGCTTGCCGGTGTAGGCGTCGCGCGCCTCGACCGCGTTGGAGAGCGCCCGCACGGTGGCCATGTAGGACTCCTGCAGCTGCTTGGCGGAGTCGGCCAGCTGCACCGAGCGGGCGCGCTCCTGCTTGAACGTCTCGCGCAGGTCGGCCGCGTAGCGCTCGAGCTGCTCCTTCTGGAGCGTGGCCGCCTGCTCGTGCTCGGCGAGCTGCTCTCGTAGCCGCTCCAGCTCCCGGGCCAGCTCGTCGACCGTCTGCTGTGCCATCGCCCTAACCCTACTGCGGCCGGGAGGGCTGCTGGATGGCAAGCATCAGCGCCTCTGGCAGGTCCTCCAGGCGCACCGACTCGGCGCCCAGCCGGGCGAGGTCGACCTCGTTCTCGCCGTCGCCGTAGGCGAGCACGGCGACGCGCTCCTCGCCGGCCGCCCCCTGCAGCTCGGCGACCCGCTCCAGCGCGCCGGGAAGCCCGGAATCGACGAGCACGACCCGGTACCCGCCGCGCGAGAGCTGGGAGACGGCGTGCGGCCCGCTCACCGCCCAGTCGTAGTTCGCGCCCATCGCGCGCAGGGCGCTGGCGGCCTGCTCGCGGGTCTCCTCCCGGCCGAGCACGAGGACCTCGGCGTGGCGCGCGAGCACCGCCGAACCGAGGGCGTCGCCGAGCTGCTCGGCGTCGATCGGCTTGCGCACGACGCGCTCGCCGGTGAGCGCCTCGCGCGGGGAGAGGACCGAGACGATCACCACCGGGATCCCCGCCAGGCGCGGGTCGGCACGGATCTCGCGCAGCACCTCCAGCCCGCTCATGCCCGGCATCAGCACGTCGAGGGTCACCGCGTCCCAATCACGCTCGCGCAGGCGGGTCATCGCCGTGCGCCCGTCGCCGACCGCCTCGGCCGCCGCGCCGAGCGCGCCCAGGCGCTCGACGATCAGCTGGGCGATCGATTCCTCGTCGTCGACCACGAGCACGTGGCGGCCGCGCAGCGCCTCGCGCGCGCGCTCGCCGAGCGCCGGCGAGATCGCGCGCGGCAGCCGCACCAGGAAGCCGGTCCCCTCCCCCGGCGCCGAGGTCACGTCGATCGTGCCCTCGTGCAGGTCCACGAGCGACTTGACGATCGACAGCCCCAGGCCGGTGCCGCGCTCGCGCTGGGTCCCGCGGTAGAAGCGGTCGAAGATCTGCGCGAGCTGCACGGGGTCCATCCCCGGCCCGTCGTCGCTGACCTCGATCCCCACGGTGGCCGAGTCGGCGGAGAGCTCGACCGCGATATGTCCCCCAGCCGGGGTGTAGAGGTGGGCGTTGGTGATGAGGTTGATCAAAATCTGGCGCACGCGGTCCGCGTCGGCCTGCGCGCGGGGGAGGTCGTCCGCCGCTCGCAGCTCGAGCTGCTGGTGCTTCTCCCGGGCCTGTGCGCTCATCAGGTCGAGCACCTCGCGGGCGACCTCCCGCACGTCGATCGGACGGCGGTGCACGTCGACCTGGCCGGCCTCGATGCGGGCCACGTCGAGCAGGTCGCTGACCAGGTCGACGAGCCGGTCCGTGCTGGTCATGACGATGTCCACGAACTCGCGCTGGCGCTCGTCGAGCGCGGTGCCGTGCGCGAGCAGCTCCATGAAGCCCTTGATCGAGGTCAGCGGGCTGCGTAGCTCGTGCGAGGCGGTGGCCACGAACTCGCTCTTCAGGCGCTCGAGGCGGGCGCGCTCGGTGACGTCGCGGATCGTCCACACCGTCTGGCCGGCACCCGAGCCGTCCTCGGCCTCGAGCGGCGCCGCGGTGGCGGCGAGGGTCAGGCCGCCGCGATCGATGATCACCTCCGAGCCGAGCGCCTCACGCAGTGGCGGCAGCGGCTCGGCGGCGTCGGCGAGCGAGCTGCCGACGGTGAGCTCGCCCACCAGCTCGCCGGCGCGCGGGTTGGCGGCGAGGATCCGCCCCTGCGCGTCGACGACGAGCAGCGCGTCGCCCAGGCTCTCGATCGTCTGCAGCAGTCGCCGGCGCTGGACGTCCAACCGCTCGAGCGCCGCGGCGAGCTCGTCGGCCATCGCGTTGAACGAGCTGCCCAGCACCCTCAGCTCGAGCGGCCCGCCGACGTGCACACGCGCGCGCAGGTCGCCCTCGGCCAGGCGCTGGCCGGCGCCCACGAGATCGTCCAGCGGGCGTCGCAGGCGCGCGAGCAGCACCGCGACCAGCGCCATCGCGGCGCCGAGCGCGAGCCCGCCCGAGACGGCGATCGTGGTCACCGCCCGGCGCGTGTCCGAGCGGGCCTTGGCGCGGGCCTGCGCGCGTCGCGGGAGCTGGTCGCTGGAGAGCGTGGCGATGTCCTGGCGGGCGGCGAGCGGACGCTGGGCCGAGGACGGCAGCCGGCGCAGCGCCGCCTCGTCGGCGGCGATGCGCTGAATCAGCGCGAGATCGTCGACGTTGCCGGCGGCGTCGGCCCGGGCGTGGGCGATCGCCTCGTTGAAGGCGAGCTTGGCCTCCAGGCGCTCGTGGCCCGCGCCCGGCCCGGAGGCGTCGCGCAGCGTCGCCTCCTCGACCACGGCCGCGGCGAGCAGCTGCCCCGCGGCGGTCTGCAGCTCGAAGGTCTGCGCCAGCCGGTTCTCGTAGTGCTGGCGGGTGGAGTACAGCGAAGCGACGCCGACGCCGGCCAGCACGGCGAGTACGAGCGAGAGCCCGAGGAGCGCAACGACCACGGTACGGGCGATCGACAGCCGACGCATGGGGCGACCGTAGTGCACGGCGAGTCGATCCGCAAAGCGTAGGATGGGAACGTGGCGTTCACCCGCACGTGGTTGCGCGGCATCCTCAGCGCGTCGGCCGTGACGGTGCTCGTGCCCGCCGGTGTCATTGCCGCCCTGCTCGCCGCTGCCCTGGGCCACGGCTTCGGCGGCCTGGGCTCGCTGCGCCAGCTCGTCTCCGGGCCGAACATCCCGCCCAAGCTCGCGTTCTCCGGGCCGGCCGCCACCGGGCACGGGCCGGTGCTTCCGATCATCCCGGCGCCGGTCACCCACCACTCGGGCGCGACGGTGAGCCCGCATCGCGTGCGGATCGTGACCCGCCACACCGTCGCTCCGGTCCACGGCGCCCCCGCGCGCCCCACGCGGCGCCCGGTACGCAAGCGGGTCCCGGTGGCGCACGCGCCTCCGTCGGCGGTGAATCCAGCTCCGAGCACACCTGCACCATCGACCCCATCCCCCACCACCGGAACGACCTCCACCGGCACCACGCCGACCGCGTCAGCGCCGGGCGGGCTGATCCCGGCGCTCTCGCCGACGCTGCACCAGGTGGGGCAGGCGGTGCAGAACGTCGCGAACGCGGTGCCGATCGTCGGGCCGACGGTCTCGGGCGTGGTCGGCACGGTTGTCACTCTTCTCGCTGGCCCGTCCAACTAGTGGTGCCTCCGGTAAATCCGGTCGTCGATTCGCGAGCGAAAATCGAGCATGGCCAGGACGCAGGGAGCCGGAATAGCAGCGCTGTTTCGGCTCCCGAGGACGCCGCCAGGCGAAGATTTGCAGCCGCGAAGCGGGAGCGGATTTACAGGAGGTGCCACTAGTGCTGCCGCCGTTCGCCGCGAAGATCAGCGAGGGCCCACTCGAGCCCGCGCAGCTGATGCCCGTGGTCGTCTTCGCGGGCCTGTACGCCTATCGCGTGCGCAAGCTCGCGCTGCAGGGCCGGCCGGTGCCGGGCTGGCGCCAGGCGTGCTTCCACGGCGGCCTGGTGGTCATCCTCATCGCCCAGATCTCACCGGTCAGCCACGTCAGCCAGCAGCTGCTGTGCATCCACATGGTGGAGCACCTGCTGATGGGGGACATCGCCTCGTTGATGCTCGTGCTGGGGCTCACCGCGCAGGTGATCGCACCGATCCTGCGCATCAAGGTGTTCGACCGGCTGCGGGTGCTCTCCAATCCGATCGTCGCCTTCCCGCTGTGGACGATCGACCTGTACGCCTGGCACTCGCCGCTGCTCTATCAGGCGGCGCTGCGCCACTCGGGGATTCACTTCTGCGAGCACGCGTGCTTCGTCGGCTTCGGGATGAACATGTGGATGTGCCTGTTCGGGCCGCTGCCGCAGCCGGAGTGGTTCGGCAACGCGGCCAAGCTCGGCTACATCATCGCCGTGCGCCTGTCCGGCGCGATCCTCGGCAACATCTTCCTGTGGTCGGGGACCGTCTTCTACCCGTACTACCGCGCCGGCGACGCGTACTGGCACATCTCGCCGGTCGCCGACCAGAGCATCGCCGGAGCGGAGATGATGATCGAGGGCAGCATCCTCACGATCATCCTGTTCGGATGGCTGTTCATGCGCACGGCCAGGGAGATCGAAGCCAAACAGGTGCTGATGGACTACGCGCGCGAGCACGGGATCGAGCTCGCGGACCGGCGCGCCGCGCGTGCGGTGTCGGCCGGACGCGGCGATGAGCTGATGCGCCGCCTGCAGTCGGCGGCGACCGGGGACGCGCGTGTGCTCGAGGGTGAACGGGCGGCGCCGGTGGCTGCCGTGCGCGGAGACCCCGGATGACCCGGGCGCTCGTCACCGGCGCCGGCGGCGGGCTCGGCCGGGCGATCGTCGCACGCCTGCGCGAGGCGGGCGTCGAGGTGGTCACGATGGACGTCGCCGACGCCGATCTGATCGTCGATCTGCGCCGCGACGAGATTCCCGCCGACGCCCTCGGCGAGATCGACGTGTGCGTCTCCAACGCGGGGGTCACCGACACGATCGCCCCGGCGCACCGCATGAGCCGCGAGAAGTGGCAGCGCGACATCGACGTCAATCTCACCGGCTCCTTCCTGACCGTGCAGGCGTGCCTGCCCGGGATGCGCGCCCGCGGCCAGGGGCGGGTGATCCTGATCTCGAGCATGGCGGCGGTCGTCGCGCTGCGTGGCCAGGTCGCCTACGCGGCCTCGAAGGCCGGGCTGCTCGGGATGATGCGCACCCTCGCCGCGGAGAACGCGCGCCGCGGGATCACCGTCAACGCGATCCTCCCGGGCCTGATCGGCACCCCGCGCGTGCGGGCGATGCCCGAGCGCGTGCTGGACGGCGTGCTCGGCGCGGTGCCGGCCGGTCGGGTGGGCGAGCCCGAGGAGGTCGCCGACCTGGTGGCCTTCCTGGCCTCGCCGGGCGCCGGCTACATCACCGGACAGGCGATCGGGATCGACGGCGGCGCCTCGCTGGGCGGGATGTCGCTCGGCAACCCCGACCGCGACGATGAGGGTTCACGACATAATGAGTGCAAGCAGTAATCCTGTCGTGGGCCCTTAGCTGAGCGACACGTCGAGGAACTGCTCGAGCTCGGGGATCGTCTGCTGGGCGCTGCGGTGCAGCACGGTGGCCATCCCGAGCTCCTTGGCCGGGCCGAGGTTCATCTCCAGGTCGTCGACGAAGATGCACTCGCTCGGAGGCATGGCCATGCGCTCGATCGCGATCTCGTAGATGCGCGGGCTCGGCTTGCGAACGCCCTCCACGCCGGAGATCACCGTGATGTCGAACAGCCGCGAGAGCATCTCCTCGCCGTAGCGGTGCGTGCCCCAGGAGTTGGAGATCAGGCCGGTGCGCACCCCGGCGGCGCGGGCGCGCTCGACCGCGCGCTGCATTTCGGTGTCGGGCGCGAGCTTGGCCATCAGGCCGTCGACGACGCCCTCGTGGCTCTCGAGCTCGAGCGAGCGGGCGAAGATCACCTCGAACTCGCTCTCGTCCATCTCGCCCGTCTCCATCGCGATCAGCGCGTCGCGCGCCGCCGGACGGTTGCGGAACACCGACCGCACGTCCTCCTCGGTCAGGCCGATGCTGCGAAACCACACGGTGAACGAGTCGAACAGGCTGTTGGTCAGGACCCCGCCCCAGTCGATGAGCAGCCCACGATCAGCCACGCCGGGTGACCGCCTCGGCGCGCTCGGCCAGGTTCACGACGCCCTCGCCGAAGGACTTCAGGTACGGGTCGTCGCTGCGACCGGTGATCGCGCGCTTGTAGTTGCCCTCCATGAACACGACCGACTTCCACAGCGCGAGCGTGGTGTACCAGCGCAGCTCGCCGACCGAGCGGCCCGAGCGCTCCTGGTAGCGGGCGATCAGCTCGGCGCGCGTGGCGAAGCCCTCGCGGCGGGTGACGATGTGCAGGTCGAACGGCGTCGGCGGATCCTCGCGCTCGCTCCAGAGCATGCACATGTAGCCGACGTCGGCGAGCGGGTCGCCGATCGTCGCCATCTCCCAGTCGAGGATCGCCTCCAGCCGCGCCGGGGCCTCGGCGGCGAAGATCGTGTTGCCCAGGCGGAAGTCGCCGTGGACGATCGTCGCGGGCGGCGAGCCGGGCATGTGCTCGGCCAGCCAGGTGCCGACCCGCTCGACCTGCGGCAGCTCGCGGGTGCGGTTGACCTCCCACAGCCCCAGGAAGCGGCGCACCTGGCGCTCCAGATAGCCGGTCGGCTTGCCGAAGCTCTCCAGGCCGGCCCGCTGCCAGTCGACCGAGTGCACCTCGACGAGCGCGTCGACGAGCTGCTCGCCGATCCGGTGGCGCTGCTCGGGCACGTCGAGCGGCGCCGGCAGCGAGTCGGTCATCACCACGCCCGGCACGTACTCCATCACGTAGAAGGGCGCGCCGATCACCGCCTCCTCCGCGCAGCTGTCCAGGACGCGCGGGATGCGCGCCGCGGTGCCCTGCAGCGCCGACAGCAGGCGCGCCTCGCGCAGCACGTCGTGGGCTGAGGGCGGCAGCGGCGGGCGCGGCGGACGGCGCAGGATCGCGTGCAGCCCCTCGCGCTCGATCAGGTAGGTGACGTTGGAGTGCCCGTCGCCGACCGGCGTGGCCCGCAGCTCGCCGTGGCCGAGCCCGGCGCCGTCCAGGTAGGCGATCAGCGGCTCGAGGACGAGCAGCGGCGGTCGCGCGTTCGCGGCGCCGGCCTCGTGGGTGGCGACGATGTCGTCCGGTGCGATCGCGATCGGCATCGTGCCGGACGCTATCTCAACGGCCTCGCGCGGCGCCCTGGAGGGGCCCCGGCGAGCAGAAAGGGCGCAACATCCGCTGCGCTACGGTGTCTGAATCGCCAGGAGCGCCCGGCGGCGCCGGACGGATCCCACTCAGGTCGCGCCGCCCGCACCGAGATCGGCCCTGACTGCACCATGAGAAAGCTCATCCTCGCCTGCGCCTGTTGCCTGACCCTCGTGTCGGGCCTCGCGGCCTGGGGCGCGGCGCCGGCGCTCGCCTCGCGCGATCAGCTCACCTTCTTCGACGCCTCCACCGACCTGCTCAACGCGAGCACCCGGGCCCACACGTTCGCGCAGCTGCAGAGCCTGGGGGTCAACGCGCTGCGGATCGTCCTGTACTGGCAGAACGTCGCGCCCGATCCCAACAGCGCGACGATGCCGAAGTTCGACGCGACGAACCCCGCCTCCTACAGCTGGGGCGGCTATGACCCGGTCATCCAGGAGGCCCACAAGCTCGGCTGGACGATCATGCTCGACGTCTCCGGGCCGGTGCCGCAGTGGGCCACCGCCAGCGGCAAGGGCCACCTCACGCGCCCCGACGACGCCGAGTTCGAGCAGTTCATGGAGGCGGTCGGCAAGCACTACGGCGCGATGGTCCAGCTGTGGTCGATCTGGAACGAGCCCAACCAACCCCAGTTCCTGCTGCCGCAGTTCGTCGACGGGGTGCCGGCCTCGCCGATCATCTATCGCGGCCTGTGGGAGTTCGGCTACAAGGGCCTGGAGGCGGCCGGCCTGAAGAACCCCAAGGTACTGATCGGCGAGACCTCGCCGGCCGGTGACCCGCACGTCGTGGCGCCGCTGACCTTTCTGCGCGGGATGCTCTGCCTGTCGAGCAGGTACAGGATGTCGAGCACCTGCGCGCGGCTGCCCGCCTACGGTTACGCCCACCACGCGTACTTCATCGCCGCCGGCCCGTACTACGTGCCCCGGCAGTCCAACGACGTCATGTTGGGGTCGATCAAACGGCTGGTGACCGCGCTGAACCGCGCGGCGCAGGCGGGCGCGATCCGGGCCAGCATGCCGATCTATCTGACCGAGTTCGGCGTGCAGAGCACGCCCAACCCGTACGCGGTGAACCTCGCCACCCAGGCCCGCTTCGATGCGGTGTCCGAGCGGATCGCCTACTACAACTCGCGCATCGCGGCGTTCGGGCAGTACCTGATGCGCGACGACTCGTGCATCGCCACCGCGGCGGCGAACAGCTGCACCGGCTTTCAGACCGGGCTGGAGACGGACAGCGGCAAGGCCAAGCCGCTCTACAACGGGTTCCGGCTGCCGCTCGCGGTGATCGAGGAGGGTTCGCGGTATTCGCTGTGGGGACACGTGCGCCCCACCACCAGGGCCACGACGGTCACCGTGCTGGTCGAGCGAAAGGGCTCGCACCGCTATACGAGGCTCGCCACCGTGCACACCAACTCACTCGGCTACTGGACGCTGTTCTCCAGCGTGAAGGCGACGAGCTGGCGGGTGAAGTGGGTCTCACCGGCGCACGTGACGTACGAGGGGCCGCCGATCGCGGCGTCCACCACCTGACTCTGAGGAGCCTGGCGCGCGCAACCCGTGAGGCGGCCCGGCCGGAAGGGTGCGTTGCGTTTGTCTCCTGCTGGCTCACCAACGCAACACACCCCCGCCGAAACGGCGCGGGGGTGTGTGAAAGCGGTGCTGCGTCGGCCTAGGCGATGAGCCCGGGGACAACCCGGGCGGCCGCCGTCAGAGCCCCGGCAGGCTGGGGATCGGCAGCGTCGGGATGCCCGGGATCGTCGGTAGGCCGGGGAGTCCCGGCACGCCAGGCACGCCCGCGCCAAGGATGTCGGCGAGCAG
>DATAWZ010000183.1:0-5408 GCA_036266975.1 Solirubrobacteraceae bacterium | reverse complement strand
CCGCTTCGCGGCTGCAAATCTTCGCCTGGCGGCGTCCTCGGGAGCCGAAATAGCGCTGCTATTCCGGCTCCCTGCGTCCTGGCCATGCTCGATTTTCGCTCGCGAATCGACGACCGGATTTACCGGAGGCACCACTAGCGGCGCCGACCCGCGGGCTCAGGGGACCTCGAACCCGGCCGACAGGGGATCGTCGGTCGCGACCGCGAACAGGTTCGCCAGCTTGGCGGCGCGCAGCTCGCTCTTGGTGAGCGCGTAGACCTCCATCGAGAGCCCGGCCAGGCGCTCGGCGTGCTCGAGCGTGCGCGGCAGGACCTGCTCGGCCGGGACGACCTCGTCCAGCGCCCCCAGCCGCAGCGCCTCCTCGGCGGGCAGCAGGTCGCCGATCATCGTCAGTCGCCGGCTCGCGGTGTCGTGCAGCTCGGCCTTGAGCAGGCCGATCGCCGACTTCGGGAAGGGCACGGCGACCTGGATCTCGGTCATGCCGTAGTTCGCGCTCGCCGAGCCGACGCGCAGGTCGGCGGTGAGCGCGAGGACCAGCCCGCCGGCGATGGCGTGGCCGCTGACCGCCGCGAGCACCGGCATCGGCAGCCCGTACAGCGAGGTGACCATGTCGTTGACGCCGTCCACGAGCCGGCCGCGCTCGGCCATGCTGTAGCCGGGAATCGCCTTCAGGTCGAGCCCCGCGCTGAAGCACTTCCCGGGGCCGTGCAGGACCACGGGTCGCGGCGTACCGGCGGCGAGCTCGCGCGCGGCGGCGCAGATCTCGTCCAGCGTCTCGATGTCGAGCGCGTTGGCCGGCGCACGGTCGACGGTGAGGACCGTGACCGGGCCCTCCTGGGTGATTTTCACATTGCTCATAGAGGCGGTGAGTCTATCTGCGGGCCGCTCCGTCAAGCTGTGCGCGTATGTCCAGGGTGGCCGGCACGGTGGTGGCGATCGGCGTGCTCGCCGCGGCGCTGGCGGGCTGCGGTAGCAGCGGCTCGCCGTTCAAGAAGCACTACGAGACCGACCAGGCGCAGATCGTCTCGGTCAGCGCTGCGCTGTCCTCGCTGCTCGCGTCGACCCGCAGCCTCCAGAGCCCCCAGCTCGCCAGCGAGCTGCAGGGGTATGCCGCGACGCTCGAGCGCGACGTCGAGGCGCTGGCCTCGATGACCCCGCCGTCGAAGCTGCTGCGCGCCTACGAGCAGCTGCTCACCGCCGGGGCGCACGTCGTGGTCGACCTGCGCACGATCGCCACCGCCTCGACCGCCCACCAGACGGCCGCCGCCCGGTCGGCGATCATGACGCTGACCGCCGACGGTCAGCAGCTCTCCGGCGCCGCGCACAGCATCGACGCCGGGCTGGGGCTGCCGCCTAGCTGATCCTCAGGCTTACCTTAGACCGCTCCTACAACCCCCGGCGATGCTCCGGGCATGAGCTTCCAGGGCGTCGTGCAGCGGGCTCCGTGGGGGACCGTGCGTCGCCGCGCGGACGTCCGGTCGCGCACCATGCCTCCGGTCGAGCTGCTCGCCCTGCTCGTCGTCGCGGCGCTGCTGTACCTGCTCGAGCTGCCACACAACGGCTGGGCCAACGACTACTACAGCGCCGCGGTGCGCTCGATGAGCACCAACTGGCACGACTTCCTGTACGCGTCGTTCGACAAGGCCGGCGTGATGACGATCGACAAGCCGCCGCTCGCCTTCTGGGTCCAGGCGCTGTCGGTGCGGGTGTTCGGCTACCACCCGATGAGCATCCTCGTGCCCGAGGCGCTGATGGGCGTCGCCACGGTCGGGCTGACCTACGACCTGGTCCGCCGGGTGTTCGGCCGCCCCGCCGGCTTCGTCGCGGGGCTCGTCCTGGCCACCACGCCGATCACGGTGGCGATCTCCCGCCACAACAACCCCGACGCGCTGCTGATCCTCTGCTGCGTGGCCGCGCTGTGGTGCACGGTCCGCGGCCTACAGGACGGTCGCACGCGCTGGATCGTCCTCGCCGGCCTGTGCGTCGGCCTGGCCTTCGAGACCAAGATGCTCGTGGCGATGGTCGTCGTGCCGGGCATCGTGCTCGCCTGGCTGTGGGTCGCTCCGCACGGGCGGCGCGCGGCGAGCAAGAGCCTGCTCGCCGGCGGCGCGCTGATGACGACCGTGGCGTCGGCCTGGCCGCTGCTGATCATCCTCACGCCGGCGGCCGATCGCCCGTGGATCTCCGGCACCTCCGACAACAGCATCCTCTCGCTGATCTTCGGCTACAACGGGCTGGGCCGGGTCGGCGGCCAGGCAGGCGGTCCGGCGGGCACAGGCGGGGGCGGAGGCCCGTTCGGCGGCGCGACCGGTCCTTTGCGGCTGCTGAACTCGGCGCTCGGCGGCCAGGACGGCTGGTTGGTCGGCGCGGCCGTCGTCGTCGCCGTCGGCCTGCTGCTCGCGACGCGCCTGCGCCGCAGCGACCCGCGCAGCGGCTGGCTGCTCGCGGTCGGTGGCGCCTTCGGGACGACCGCGATCCTGTTCAGCTTCTCCGCCGGGATCTTCCACCCGTACTACGTCTCGCTGCTGGCGCCGTTCCTCGCCGCCCTGATCGGCGCCGGCGCGGCGCTGCTGATCCAGCGCGACCGCGTCGCGCGCTGGGTCGCCCCCGCGGCGATCGTGGGCGGCGTGGCCAGCGAGCTGGTCGTGCTGCACGCCGAGCCCGGGCAGCTCACCTGGCTCGCACCGGTACTCGGGGTCGTCGGCGGGCTCACGGCGGCGGCGCTGCTGGTCACGACCGTGCATCGCGGGCGCCTGGTCGCGCTGATCACGGCGCTCGCCGTGCTGCTGGTCGCGCCCGCCAGCTGGGCGGTGCAGACGCTCGGCTACCCGACGAGCAGCACGTTCCCGGCGGGCGGTCCGCAGAGCACGGGCTCCTCCGGCCCGGGCGGCGGCACAGGCGGCCCCGGCGGCGGCGGCGGCTTCGCTCGTCCCGGCGCGGGATTCGGCGGCGGCCCGGGCGCGGCCGGCGCCGGCTCGATCCCGGTCACCACCCTGTTCGGCGGCGGCGGCCCTCCCACAGCCGGACCCACCGGGGGCTTCGGAGGCGGCAGCGGCGAGCTGACCAGCGCGGTCGATTACACCCACGCGCACGGCGGCGGCACGATCGCCGTCGAGAGCCAGACGACGGCCACCTCGGCGATCATCCAGACCGGCGCGCCGGTCGAGGGCATCGGCGGCTTCTCCGGCCGCGAGAGCACGGTGAGCCTCTCCTGGTTCGCCCGGGAGGTCCGCGACGGCCACATTCGCTGGGTCTACGCCGCCGACGCCGGCGGCCCCGGAGGCGGCGGCGGCCCGGGCGGCGGCGGCCTGCCCGGCGACAACCGTCCCGGCAGCGAGGCGGTCATGAGCGAGGTCGAGAAGGTCTGCACCGCGACGAGCGTCAGCGCCCTGTACGACTGCTCCGGGAAGGCGAGCGCCCTGCTCGCCGCCGACGCTTAGGCGGCTGCGCCGCGGTGCATCGGCATCCGCTGGATGCCGTTGATGAAGTTGCCGACGAGCAGCACCGGGTCGGCGACCTCGAGCTTCGGGTAGCGGCCGAGCAGCTCGGCGAAGACCGCCTTGAGCTGCGTGCGCGCGAGCGCCGCACCCATGCAGTAGTGCGGCCCGCCGCCGCCGAAGCCGAGGTGGTGGTTCGGGTCGCGGGTGACGTCGAAGCGCTCCGGCTCAGAGAAGAAGCGCGGGTCGCGGTTACCCGACGGATAGAACATCACGATCTTCTCGCCGTCGGCGATCGGCTGGCCGGAGAGCTCGGTGTCGCACGTCGCGGTCCGCCGGAAGGTCATCACGGGGCTCGCCCAGCGGACGAACTCCTCGACCGCGCTGTCCATGTGCTCGGCGAGCAGCGCACGCTGATCGGGGAACCGCGTCAGCGCAAGCATTCCGTGGGAGGTGGTGTGCCGGGTCGTGTCGTTACCGGCCACCGAGATGAGGATGAAGAAGGCGGAGATCTCGGGGTCATCGAGCCGGCGCCCGTCGACCTCGGCCTGCACCATGGCGCTGATCAGGTCCTCGCCGGGCGAGGCGCGCCGCGCCTCGACGAGCTCGGTGCAGTAGGTATGCAGCTCGACGATCGTGTCGCCCATCATCTCGATCGGCTCGCGCCCGTCCAGGAACTCGGGGTCGTTCCAGGAGACCATCGAGTCGGCGAGGTGCACGATCTGCTCGCGGTCGGCTTCGGGCACGTCGAGCATGCGCATGATCGTCATCAACGGCACCCGCTTGGCCACGAGCTCGACGAAGTCGCCGTCCTCGTGGTCGGCCAGCGAGTCGACCACCGCGCGCGCGTCGGCACGGATGCCGTCCTCCAGCCGGCGCATCTGGCGCGGGGTGAAGCCGGCCGAGACGATCCCGCGAAGCGCCTTGTGCTCGGCGCCGTCCTTGGCCAGGAACGACTGAGCGGCGTCCAGGAACAGCTCGGGGACGTCCTCGAGCATCACGCCCTTGCCCGAGCAGAAGCGCTCGGCCGAGCGGGAGATCGTGCGGATGTCCTCGTGACGCACGGCGGCCCAGAAGCCGCCGGTGCCGCCCTCGATGGGGATCAGCATCCCCTCCGGCTGCCGGTGCCAGGACAGCGGCGCCTGGTCGCGCAGCAGCCGGAACGCCTCCTCGCGTGCGTCTTCGGGCTGCTCCCAGAACGACAGCGTCGAGAGGTCGGGAAGATCGGTGGTGGACACCGCTGGGCATCCTGACACGCTGTCAGTGAGGCCGCAAGCTCCCCCTCGCTAAGGTCGGCGGGTGAGCAAGGACGTCGGCCGCCGTCGCCTGGTCTCCGCCCGGCGGCTGGCCTACCGGGTCGGCTACCACGTGATGGACGCCTACGTCAGGGTGCGCGGCCACGGCCCGAGTGGGGTCAAGTGCGTGCTCAGCCACGACGGCGAGGTGCTCGCCGTGCGCCACACCTACGGCCCGCGCGCCTGGCACCTGCCCGGCGGCGGCATGCGCCGGCGCGAGGAGCCGGCGCGGGCGGCGGCGCGGGAGCTGCGCGAGGAGCTCGGCCTGGACGTGCCGCTGCAGGAGCTCGGCATCTACCGGGTCGGCACGCGCGGCGTGCGCGCCACGCTGCACTGCTACGGCGCGACGCTCGGCTCGCGCGCCATGACCCCCGACCCGGTCGAGATCGCCGAGGTCACCTGGATGACCCCCGAGGCGCTCGCGTCGCGGCTGAAGGATTGGGACCCGCCCGCACAGGTCCTGCTGGCGCACGTGGGATCCTGGTCCCGGCCCGGGGCCGCACAAGAGCGAGAGTGAGAGAGGAGCTCCCCATGCTCGAAGGACTGATGCAGAACGACTTCCCGCTGACCCTGCAGCACGTGCGCCGGCGCATGGCAACGGTCCACCGCGACGCCGAGGTCGTGACCCTCCACGCCGACGGGCCGACCCGGGCCACCTTCGGCGACACCTGTGAGC
>DATAWZ010000182.1:0-10388 GCA_036266975.1 Solirubrobacteraceae bacterium | reverse complement strand
CCGCTTCGCGGCTGCAAATCTTCGCCTGGCGGCGTCCTCGGGAGCCGAAATAGCGCTGCTATTCCGGCTCCCTGCGTCCTGGCCATGCTCGATTTTCGCTCGCGAATCGACGACCGGATTTACCGGAGGCACCACTAGCGGGACGCGCCCGCGCGCCGTGCCGGGCCGTGCGGCGCGCTGGTGTGGACGCCCGCGCGGCGCACCGCGTGTGACCGGGACGCCTCGCCGTCGGGCGCGGCGACGTCCAGGTGCCGTCCACCAGCCGGGACCGCGCCGTCGGCGCGCCCGGACTGCGCGCCGAGCACGCGCTCGAGCCTCAGTGCCACCTGCAGCTCGGTGCGTCGTCCCGTGGTCACGCCGGGCAGCAGCTCCTCGGCCTGGCGGATGCGGTTGCGCACCGTGTTCTCGTGCAGCCCGAGCAGCGCCGCCGCGGCGACGTGGGTGCCGGTCGACAGCCATACCAGCAGCGTCTCGCGGATTCGCGCCAGCCGCGGCTCCTCGGCGGCGAGCGGGCCGAGCTCCTCGATGACGAACCGCCGCGCGCGGCGCTCGTCGGAGAGCAGCAGCGCCTCCAGGCGCACGTCGCGATACCAGAGCGTCGCGGTCGAGCCGATCCCGAGCGCCTCCTGGACGTCGGCCGCCATCGTCGCCTCCTCCTGGGTGCGGCGCAGCCCGTCCAGGTCGGGCCAGGGCTCGCCCACCGCGACGTGCACGCCGCAATCGGCGAGCGCGCGGCGCAGCCCGAACAGCTCCCGCGGCCCGTACGGGCTCGGGCGCCCGAGCCAGGCGCTCCAGCGCCGCGCGCCACGCTGGAACATCAGCGAGGCCGCGGCGTCTGCCGCCGGCACGAGCACGGCGAGCGCGCGCTCGACCTCGGCGCGGTCGCAGGCCTGCAGGCACAGCCCCAGATGGGTGGCCCGCAGCGGATAGCCCAGCGCCCGCTCCAGGTCGGTCGGGTCGCCGTCGACCGTGCCCTCGAGGATCTGCCCGAGCACCGCGCGACGCAGATGCTCGCGCGTGCGGATCATGTCGGTGCGCGCGACGTCGTAGTGGGAGATGACCGACAGCAGGACGTGGTCGATGTAGGCGAACAGGAGCTGGGTCGGCTCGCGCACCAGGTCCTCCAGCGGCGTGCCGGTGTGCGCGTGCTCCTGTTCGCACAGCGCGAACCATTCGCTCCAGAACTTGGCCATCCCCACCCAGTAGGCGCGCTCGAGCACGCTCACGGGGATGCCGAGCTCGGCGCTCAGCGTGGCGAACGCGAACGCCCCGGCGGGGCTGACGCTTTCGATCTGGATCCGGCCGGCGAAGACGTGGACGATCGCGCGCACGTTCTCGCGCACGCTGCGGTCGAGCGCCTCGATGAACCCCTCGTCGTCGGCCTGGTCGGTGTAGACCGTATGCAGGATCGCCTGCTGGACCGCGTTGGCGATCGTGTCGGCATCCGTCCGCGCGGCAAGCTCACGCGCGACCGGAAGCGCCGGCGGTTGGCGTGCGACGACCGGGGCCTCTCCTCCACCCATCGCTACCGATGGTAACGGCTGCCTGCATGCGCCGGCCCACCAGACCGACGGGGAGGGTTACTTGGAGGCGGCCCAGATGTTGCCGAACTGCTCGCGCAGCGGGCCCTTGCTGATCTTTCCGGTCGCCGTCTTGGGCAGCTCCTCGGCCACCTCGACCTGCGCGGGCACCTTGAAGCGGGCCAGGCGGGCGGCGGCGAACTCCTTGACCTCCTCTCCGTCGAGGGTCACCCCCGGCTTGGGCGCGACCACTGCGAGCACCTCCTCGCCGCGCACCTCGTGCGGGATGCCGATCACCGCGCACTCGAGCACGCCGGGATGCTCGTAGATGACCTCCTCGATCTCGCGCGGGTAGATGTTCTCGCCGCCGCGGATGATCATGTCCTTGGTGCGGTCGACGATGAAGAAGTAGCCGTCGTCGTCCATCTCGCCGATGTCGCCGGTGTACAGCCATCCGTCGCGGATCGAGTCGGCCGTCGCCTGCGGGTTCTTCAGGTAGCCGGGCATGATGTTCGGCCCCCGCAGCACGATCTCGCCACGCTCGTTCGGGCCGGCGTCGGTGCCGTCCTCGCGGCGGATGCGCATGTCCTGACCGCGGACGGGCAGCCCGATCGACCCCGCCTTGCGCTCCAGGTAGTAGGGGTTCAGCGACGACACACAGGTGCTCTCGGTCAGGCCGTACCCCTCGAGGATGCGGATGTCGAACTTCTCCTCGAACCCGTCCATCAGCTCGCGCGAGAGCGGGGCCGCGCCGCAGATGATGTAGCGCAGTGAGCTGTGCGCGGCCTCCTCGGACCCCGGGGCGTTCATCAACGCGGCGAGAATCGTCGGCACCGCCGAGATCGAGACCGGTTGAAGGTCGCGCACGGTCTGCCAGAACGTCGAGGCCGAGAAGCGCTCCCACATCACGATCTCGCAGCCCACGATCATCGGCACCGTGCACGTGGCGATCTGCGCGTTGGCGTGGAACAGCGGCAGGATCATCCCGAGGCGGTCTCCGGGCGCGAGCGGCAGCAGCTCGGCCGCCATGCCGCTGTTGGCGACCACCATGCGATGGGTGACCATCGCGCCCTTGGGCTTGCCGGTCGTCCCCGAGGTGTACAGGACCTGGGCGAGGTCGTCGGGCTCGCGCGCGGGCGCGGGCGCGGTGCCGCCGCTCGCCCGCAGCGCCGAGAACCGCACGTCGCCGGGTGAGTCCTCGTCGATCGAGATCACGTGCCGCACGCCGTCCAGCTCCGGCCGGATGCCGTCGATGAGGCGCGCGATGTCGCCGCCGGTGATGACCGCGACCGCCTCGGAGTGGCCGATCACGTAGGCCGCCTCGGGCGGGGTGAACGCCGGGTTCACCGGGCCGAAGACGCCGTTCGCCTTGGCGATCCCCCACCACGCCTCCAGGAAGTCCAGGCAGTTGGGCAGCATCACCGACACCATGTCGCCGGGCTTTACCCCCAGGTCGGCCAGACCGGCGGCGATCGCATCGGTCCGCGCGTCGAACTCGCCGTAGGTGAGGGCTTGGTCGCGCCAGCGAACGAGCGGGCGGTCGGGATCGCGCTGTGCCTGCGTGCGCAGCAGGTCGGGAACGAGGCGGAGTTGGCTCATGGCGCGACGCTACGCTGCCGGCACCCGTGCGGGCGACGACGGATTCCCACAATCGCCCCCTCCCCGTCGGTGCGTATCTCGCTAGGGTCACCGATAATCGACCAGGAGAGAGAGCAATGAGCGTGACCGTCGAGCGGGTGAGCATCGAGATGCAGGGGGGCGTGGCGGTCGTCACCATGCGCCGCCCGGACAAGCACAACGCGCTCGACCAGGCCATGTTCACCGCGCTGCGCGAGGCGGCCGCCGAGGTCTCGCGGCGGCCCGCTGTCCGCGCCGTCGTCCTGTGCGGCGAGGGCCCGAGCTTCTGCTCGGGGATCGACCTGCTGAGCCTCGCTGCCGAGGGCGGGCTCGACCAGGACGTGATCTTCGGCAAGCAGCCGGGCCATCCGGGCAATAACGCCCAGCGGATCGCCACCGACTGGCAGCTCGTGCCGGTACCGGTGATCGCCGCCATCCAGGGCACGTGCTTCGGTGGGGGAATGCAGCTCGCGCTCGGCCCGGACATGCGCATCTGCGCGCCGGACGCGCGCCTGTCGATCCTCGAGATCAAGTGGGGCTTGATCCCCGATGTCGGCCTCACCCGCACGCTGCCCCCGCTCGTCGGCCTGGACGTCGCCAAGGAGCTGACGTTCACCGGTCGGATCGTCAGCGGCCACGAGGCGAAGGAGCTGGGTCTGGTCACGCGGGTGGCCGACGACCCGCTTGCCGCCGCGCTCGAGCTCGCCCAGGAGATCGCCGCGCGCTCGCCCGACGCGATCCGGGCCGGCAAGCGGATCTTCCAGCAGATCTGGCCGCAGGCGCCGATCGAGAGCCTCCAGCTCGAGGAGGACGTCCAGAAGACGCTGATCGGCTCACCCAACCAGCTCGAAGCGGTGCGCGCCGGGATGGCGCGCGAGCCGGCGCGTTTCGTCGATCCGTGAGCCTGATCCGTCGACCGCTGGCGCTGCTGGCTGTCGTCTTCGCGCTCGGCGGCTCGGCGGCGGTTGAGGGCTGCGGCTCGACGAGCCATCTCGTGGCCGGCGTGGTGATCCACCACATCGCCAATGACCTCGCGCGCACTCCCGGCCAGCGGCGGACGGTCAACAAGGTCTTCTGCGTCTACTACGCGCACGAGGCGCTGCAGGACCTGCGCACGCATCACCACCTCACCGCGGCGCTCGCCGCGGCGGGGACGGCGCACTCCTGCACGCACGCGTTCAAGCACCTCTGAGCCGCGCGTCGGCGCTCGCCAGCGCTCCACGGTCAACGCGACCGGGCGCGGGCCGCCGCCTGATAAAATGCTTGCCGGCAAGCAAATATTCGCCCAACACGACCAGCAGAGGAGGCTCGGTGCCGGCGTCAACTTCGGTCCCGCAGGAGCAGACCGCGACGGACAACGCCTCGCGGCTGCGCACGGCGGTCATGCGCCTCTCGCGGCGGCTGCGCACGACGCCGGCCGGCGCGGGCCTGACGCCCACCCAGATCTCCGTGCTGTTCACCGTGGCCCGCGAGCAGCACGTGCGCCAGAGCGCGCTCGCCGAGCTCGAGGACCTCAACCCCACCCTCCTGTCCCGTACGCTCGCCGCGCTGAGTGAGGGCGGGCTCGTTCGCCGTGAGGCCGACGCCGAGGACCGCCGCGGCGTCGTCGTGCACATCACCCCCGCCGGCGAGCGCCGGCGGCGCACGATCCGCCGCGAGCGCGCCGAGCTGCTGGAGGCACACCTGTCCCGGCTCGACGAGCCGCAGACCGCGGCGCTCGTGAGGGCGCTGCCGGTGCTCGAGACGCTCGCCGACAGCCTGCGCGAGGAGCGCCCGTGACCGAGCGCCTGCGCGACGCGGGTCGCGTCACCTTCCAGGCCCTGGCGGTCCCCAACTACCGCCGCTACATCTCCGGGCAGGCGATCTCGCTGGTCGGGACCTGGATGCAGATGACCGCCCAGTCGTGGCTGGTGCTCACGCTCACCGGGTCGAGCACGGACCTCGGGTTCATCATCGCCGCCCAGACGCTGCCCGTCCTGCTGCTGTGCCCCTACGGGGGCGTGATCGCCGACCGTGTCGACAAGCGCCGGCTGATGGTCGTGCTTCAGAGCGCGATGGGCGTGCAGGCGCTGATCCTCGGCGTGCTCACCGTCACCGGTGCGGTCCGGGTGTGGGAGATCGCGGTGCTCGCCGGGCTGCTGGGACTGAATAACGCCTTCGAGAACCCGGCCCGCCAGTCGTTCATGCTCGAGATGGTCGGGCCCGAGCACCTGCGCAACGCGGTCAGCCTGAACTCCGTGCTCGTCAACGTCGCGCGCTCGGTCGGCCCCGCCGCGGCCGGCGTGCTGATCGCCACGGTCGGGGATGGCGTGTGCTTCCTGGCCAACGCCGTGAGCTTCGTCGCCGTCGTCGCCTCACTCGTGCGCCTGGACCGCGGCGCGCTCTCGCCCAGCCCGCCCGCGCCCCGCGTGGCTGGCCAGCTGCGCGAGGGCCTGCGCTACGTGGCCCGCACGCGCGAGCTGGCCGTGCCGCTGCTGATGATGGCCCTGGCCGGCACGCTCGCCTACGAGTTCCAGGTCAGCCTGCCGGTGATGGCTCGCCAGGCGCTGCACTCCGGCGCCGCCGGGTTCGGCTTCATGACCGCGGCGATGGGCGTCGGCGCGGTCGCCGGCGGCCTCTGCGTCGCCGCCCGCGGCCGGATCGGCGTACGGCCACTCTCGATCGCCGCCTCGGCGTTCGGAGTGGTGTTGCTGCTCGCCGCGCTCGCGCCCTCGCTCGCGCTGGAGCTGGTCGCGCTCGCGTTCGTCGGCGCGGCGAGCGTGTCGTTCATGTCGACCGGCAACTCAACGCTCCAGCTCACCGCCGCGCCGGAGATGCGCGGGCGGGTGATGGCGCTGTGGTTCGTCGCCTTCCAGGGCTCGACCCCGATCGGCGGACCGCTCGTCGGCTGGGTGATGGCCTTCGCCGGGGCCCGGCTGGGGCTCGGCGTCGGGGCGATCGCCTGCCTGTTCGCGGCGGCGATCGGCGCCGCCGCCCTGGGACGCCGGCGCCTCCCGGTGGCGCTCAGCTCGGCGGCGGGCTGAGCGTGTGCGCCGACAGAAAGCGCCAGACCACCGTGGTGGCCGAGATGCTCGGCGGCCCGGGCGAGCGGATGCCCGCGCCGACCGCGCCCGGCCAGCCGTGACCGACCCCGAACAGCTTGAGCTGCTCGACCGAGCTGCCCTCGCTGCACCCCGTCCACAGGTAGCGCAGCGTGTGCGAGGCGACCACGGCCTTGCTCGGCAGCATCTGGCAGCCGTCGCGGATCGCCCACGCGAACATGAACGGCAGCACGGCCCCCGCGTGATCGGCGCCGCGGCCGGAGTAGGGCACGGTCGTGTCCTGCGTGCCGTGCATCTCCAGGACCGACATCGGGCGGTCGGGGTTGCACGGAGGCAGCGATCGGTAGCCGCCGGCGACCGGCGCGATCGCGGCGATCTCCCCGCTGAGGTCGCAGCCGAGGCGCGCCGCCATTCCCCCGCCGTTGGACACCCCGGTCGCGTAGACGCGGTTGGGGTCGATGCACGCGTCCTGCTCGACCCGGACGATCACCGCCGCGATGAACCTCACGTCGCGCGCGGACCCCGAGATGTCCCACTGCACGCCCATCGAATCGGGGTAGACGACCGCGAAGTGGTCTCGGTCGGCGAGCGTCGAGAAGCCGGTGTCGCGCTCGAGCCCGGGGCCGTTGCCCCCGTAGCCGTGCAAGGCGATCAGCAGCGGGATCGGGCGGCCCGCGCTCAGCGGCGGCAGGTGCAGCAGCGCACGCCGGCGGTGGCCGCCGACCTCGAGCAGCAGCGTTCGCGCACTCGGGGCCGGGGTGGCCCCGCAACGGGTCGTGGCGGCGGCCCGGGCACGCCCGGCGAGCAGGACGACCGCCAGCACGAGCGTCGCGAGCGCGGCGGCCACCGTCCGGGTCCTCGACGCGCCCACCGCCGATGGTCTAGCGACTCGGCCGCGCCGATGCGCAGGTTCGCCGGGCGCTCATGGGCTCCTCATACCCTCTGAGTCGATGTCGAAGACCCTGACCCGCCCGCTCCTGTTGCTCATGGCCGTGACCTGCGGCGTCGCCGTCGCGAACCTCTATTACGTGCAGCCGCTCCTGCACACGGTGGCCGCGGCGCTGCACAGCTCGCCGTCCACCGCGGCCCTGCTCGTCACCGCGTCGCAGATCGGCTACGCGGTGGGCCTGGTCTTCATCGTGCCGCTCGGCGACCTGCTCGACCGCCGGCGCATGATCCCGCCGATCATGATCCTCGCGGCACTCGGGCTCGTCGGTGCCGCCGCCGCGCCGACCCTCGCCGCGCTGGCCGCGGCGATCGCCGTGACCGGGGTGACCTCGGTGGTGGCGCAGGTGCTCGTGCCGTTCGCGAGCTCGCTCGCCGCCGACGAGCAGCGCGGGCGTGCCGTGGGGACCGTGATGAGCGGCCTGCTCATCGGGATCCTGCTCGCCCGGACGGTCAGCGGACTGGTGGCGAGCGTGGCCGGCTGGCGGGTGGTGTTCGCCGTCGCCGCCGGCGCGATGCTCGTGCTCGCCGCCGCGCTCGCGCGGGCGCTGCCCACGGTGCCCCCGAGCAGCGAGCTGCCGATGGCGACGGAGCGAGGGGCCCGGCTCGCCGGACTTCGTCCGGCTGCGCCACCCTCGTATTGGCGGCTGCTGGCCTCGCTCGGCGCGTTGCTGCGCGAGGAGCCGCGCCTGCGCCGGCGGATGTGCTTCGGCGCGCTGGGGATGGCGAGCTTCACGGTCGTGTGGACCGCGCTGGCGCTGCTGCTCTCGCGGCCGCCGTTCTCCTACGGCGAGGCGATCATCGGCCTGTTCGGCCTCGCCGGCCTGGCGGGCGCGAGCGCCGCCCCGCTCGCCGGCCGGCTCGCCGATCGCGGCGGCCACCGTCGCGGCACCGGGTTCTTCCTGCTCTCGATCGTCCTCGGCTGGGGGCTGCTCGCGCTCGGACACCGCAGCGCCATGCCGATCGTCGCCGGGCTGATCGTCATCGACCTCGGCATCCAGGGCCAGAACATCCTCAACCAGACGATCATCTACGAGCTGCGCCCGGACGCCCGCAGTCGGCTGACTACCTGTTACATGACCGGCAACTTCCTCTGCGGAGCGATCGCCTCGGCGGCCACCGCGTGGGCCTGGAGCGCCGGCGGATGGTTCGCGGTCTGCGGGCTGGGCGGCGTGCTCTCGCTCGGCGCGCTCGCGATCTGGCTGCTCGACGGCCTCGGCTCAGTCGACAAGCCTGGCCACCAGTTGCTCCCAGCTGTGCGCGAGCTGAGCCGCTGAGCGGCCCAGCACTCCTCGCTGGTGGACGATCAGCGGCGGCGCGAGTGCCGCGAGCAGCACGTCGGCGAGGTAGTCGGCCTGCTCGGCCTCGTAGCCCGCCTCGCCCAGCAGCGCGCTGACGTGGGCCCGATGGGCGCCGTAGACGGGGTGACGCAGCCGCCCGCCGAGCAGTCCCGTCTCGGCCGCGAGCAGCAGCCCGTGCTGCTCCTCGATGAAGTCGAGTATCTCCCGCCCGTAGGCGACCAGCCGCTCGCGGGGCGAGCCGCCGGGACCGAGCGGGGCCGGCCCGCGGATGAACCGCTCCTGCAGCGCCCGCTCGCGCTCGTCGAGCAGCGCGTGAAAGAGGCTCGCGCGGTCGCCGAAGCGCCGGAACAGCGTGCCCTTGCCGACGCCGGCGGCGCACGCCAGCTGATCCATCGTCATCTCCTCGGCGCCGCGCTCGTGCAGGAGCCGCTCGGCCGCGGCGAGGATCGCCAGGCGGTTGCGGGCGGCGTCGGCACGTTCGGTGCGCAGGCCGGGCGACATGGGTAATTCGGTCACGAGCTGAGCATAAGTTTGATCGATTAAGCGGACCACAGTCCGCTACATGCTAGCATCTTCCCTACGGATCGGACTGCGGTCCGGATAAGAGTTGACTTCGACCTAGGAGAACCACCATGTCGAGCACCGCCACTGCCTCGCTGCCCGCCGGCACCTGGAACATCGACCCCGTGCACTCGCAGGCGAGCTTCGCCGTCAAGCACATGGCCGTCGCCCTCTTCCGCGGCCGCTTCGACGAGATCGACGCCAGCCTGACCGTCGACGAGGGCGGCAACGGCGCCCTCGTGGGCACGGTCAAGGCGGACTCGCTCGTCGTGCGCGACCCCAACCTTCAGGCCCACCTCGGCGCTCCGGACTTCTTCGACATCGAGCGCTACCCGGAGATCACCTTCCGCTCGAGCTCGATCGCCGTCGACGGCGACGCGGTCACCCTCGAGGGCGAGCTGACGATCAAGGACCAGACCCATCCCCTGCAGGCCCGCGGGACGATCTCCGGCCCCGTCGTCACCCTCGGTGACGTGACCAAGGTCGGTCTTGACCTGGAGGCCGTGATCGACCGCACCCAGTACGGGCTGTCCTTCAACGCTCCCCTCCCGAAGGGCGGAGTCGCGCTCGCCAACGACGTGCGCCTGATCGTCGACCTCGAGCTCGCGCTCGCCGCGTAGGGGCACGCGGTCATGAAGGTGCTCGCCATCTCGGGGTCGCTCCGGCGCGACTCCCACAATCGGCGCCTGCTCCGGGCGGCAGCGAGGCTGCTGCCGCCTGGGGAGGAGCTCGTCTTCTTCGAGGGGCTGCGGGAGATCCCGCCCTTCGACGAGGATCACGAGGCCGATCCGCCCGCGGCGGTGCAGGCCTGGCGCGAGGCCATCGCCGAGGCCGACGCGCTGCTGGTCGCGACCCCCGAGTACAACCACTCGATCCCCGGGCAGCTCAAGAACGCCGTCGACTGGGCCTCGCGCCCGGTCGCCACGAGCGTCCTGCGGGGCAAGCCGGTCGCGGTGATCGGCTCGAGCGTCGGGATGTTCGGCGCCGTGTGGGCGCAGGCCGAGTTGCGCAAGGTGCTCGCCGCCGCCGGTGCCCGCGTCATCGACCGCGAGCTTCCGGTCGCGGCCGCGCACGAGGCGTTCAACGAGCAAGACGGCTTCGCTCGCGCCGGACAGGCCGAATCGCTGGAGTCGATCCTCGAGGAGCTGCTCGCCGAGGCCGAGCGCCAGCGTGCGGTCGCCGCGTAGCTCTCGCGCCGTGCCCGCGCTGCTCCCTTCAGCCACCGCACGACCCGATGAGCGAGCAACCCTGCCGGGGACCGGCTAGTGGCACCTCCTGTAAATCCGCTCCCGCTTCGCGGCTGCAAATCTTCGCCTGGCGGCGTCCTCGGGAGCCGAAATAGCGCTGCTATTCCGGCTCCCTGCGTCCTGGCCATGCTCGATTTTCGCTCGCGAATCGACGAC
>DATAWZ010000181.1:0-41834 GCA_036266975.1 Solirubrobacteraceae bacterium | reverse complement strand
CCGCTTCGCGGCTGCAAATCTTCGCCTGGCGGCGTCCTCGGGAGCCGAAATAGCGCTGCTATTCCGGCTCCCTGCGTCCTGGCCATGCTCGATTTTCGCTCGCGAATCGACGACCGGATTTACCGGAGGCACCACTAGGCGCGCACGAGCGGCAGTCGCCGCTCGAACGCGTACTTGCCCTGGCCGTCGTGCTCGCCGAGCGGATAGTGGCCGCTGAAGCACGCGTCGCAGTGCACCTCGCGCCCGCGGCCGATCGCCTCGTACACGCCCTCGAGCGAGAGGTAGGCCAGCGAGTCGCAGTGCAGCTCGGCGGCGACCTCGTCCGCGTCGCGGTTGTGGGCGATCATCTCCTCGCGCGTGGACATGTCGATCCCGTAGTGGCAGGGGTGCTTGATCGGCGGCGCAGAGATGCGCATGTGGATCTCGCTGGCGCCGGCGTCGCGCAGCATCTGCACGATCTGCCGGGTCGTGTTGCCGCGCACGATCGAGTCGTCCACGACGACCAGGCGCTTGCCCTCGACGACCTCGGGCAGCGGGTTGAACTTCAGGCGCAGGCCGTGGCGGCGCAGCTCCTGGCCGGGCTGGATGAACGTGCGCGCGACGTAGCGGTTCTTGACGAAGCCGTCGTCCTGGGGCAGCCCGCTCGCGCGTGCGTAGCCGCGGGCGGCGGGGTTACCGCTGTCGGGCACGGGGATCACCAGGTCGGCCTCGGCGGGCGCCTCGCGGGCGAGGATCTCGCCCATCCGCCCGCGCACCACCTGCAGCGTGCGGCCCTCAAAGCGCGAGTCCGGGCGGGCGAAGTAGATGTGCTCGAAGACGCAGAACGCGCGCCGGGCGCCGGAGACGATCATGCGGCGCTCGAGGCCCTCCTCGCCGATCGTGACCATCTCGCCGGGCTCCACGTCGCCGAGCAGCCGGGCGTTGATGATGTCAAGCGCGCACGACTCGCTCGCGACCACGTAGTGGGGCGGCTCGCCCTCGCTGGCGTCCAGGACGCCGAGCACGAGCGGGCGCAGGCCGGCGGGGTCGCGGAAGGCCACGACGCGGTCCTTGGTCATCGCCACCACGCTGAACGCGCCCTGCAGCCGCGGCAGCACCTCGGCGACCGCGTCCTCCAGGCGCTCGGCCGGGTGGGTGGCCAGCAGCGCGGCGACGATCTCCGAGTCCGAGGTCGAGCTGAAGCTCACCCCGCGCTCGACGAGCTCGCCGTGCAGCGTGACCGCGTTGATCAGGTTGCCGTTGTGCCCGAGGGCGAGCTCGCGGCGGTTGCCGTGCGAGCCGTGCGAGCGCTGCACGGGCTGGGAGTTCTCCCAGGCGTTCGAGCCGGTGGTCGAGTAGCGCACGTGGCCGATCGCCAGGTCGCCGGCCAGGCCACGCAGGTCGTTCTCGTTGAAGACCTGGTTGACCAGCCCGAGCTCGCGGCGCGTGACGATCTGCCCGTCGCGGTCGGCGGCGGCGATGCCCGCCGACTCCTGCCCGCGATGCTGGAGCGCGTAGAGCGCGAAGTACGCGAGTCTTGACACCTCCCGGCCGGGGGCGTAGATGCCGAAGACGCCGCATTCGTCACGCGGGCCCTCGCGCTGGTCGAGATCGTCCGCTCGCATGCGCGCCGAGCGACGGTCTTGTCGCTCGAGGGCAAGGCTAGCAGCGCCGGGAGACCTGGTGAGTGAGCCTCACCAAGTCTGTTGGTGGCCGCTGCGCAACTCCAGGCCGGGCCGGCGCCAGCCGGGCTCGCGATCGTAGCGGCGGCGGATGTTGCGTCCTCGGAAATAGCGGAACAGCGGCCCGTAGGTGAAGCGCTGGACGTGGGCCGCCGCGTTGCCCCAGCGGTCGGGCTGCTTGAACGGCGTGAAGCGGTCGGGAAAGCCGGGCATCGTGCAGCCGATGCAGATCCCGCCGACGTTCGGGCAGCCGCCGGCGCCGCCGACCCACCCGCGCACCGGCACGTTGCACTTGGCGATCGGGCCCTTGCAGCCGAGCTGGACCAGGCAGCGCGGATCGTCGCCGTACTCGGTGGCGAAGCGCCCCTGCTCGGTGAACCCCGCGCGGTTGCAGCCCTCGCGCGTGGTGCGCTCGAACAGCCAGCGCGGGCGCAGCTGCTCGTCGAGGTCGGGCGCCGGCGCGTGCCCGGCCAGGTGCAGCGCGACCTGGACGAGCACGTCGATCATGCTCGTCGGCCTGCGGGGCCAGGCGGTCGACCCACTCGTTGACCGAAATCGGCTGGCCGTCGAGCGGATCCACCCCGAAGCCGCTCCAGTGGCCCTCGCCGCTGATCGCCTCGTTGCCGATCGCGCCCTCCACGACGAGCACGAAGGGCCCCAGGTCGCCGGTCGCGGCGCGGTGAAAGTCGGCCAGGAAGTCCTCGCCGGTCGCGAAGGCGAGCAGCTGGTTGTGCAGGATCAGGCGCGGCAGGCCGGGGATGCCGTCGATCAGGTCCTCCAGCGAGGGCTCCCGGGCGGCGGTGATCGCCACCGATTCCCCGTCGCAGCCCAGGCCGCAGGTGAGCCACAGCACGTGCAGGTCCTCGCCCGCACGGCGCCCGCCGGGGCCGAGCGCCGGCGCGGGGCTCACCCGGGCTCTCCCAGGCCGCCGGCGAGCGAGCCGGGCACGGTCCACTCGGGCAGGTCGGTGACCAGCGGCGCGGGCGGGCCGATGTGGAAGCCCTGGGCCATGTCCACGCCGCGCTCGATCAGCATGTCCAGCGTCGTCTGGTCCTCGACGCCCTCGGCGATCGTCTGCAGGCCAAGCGCGGCGGCGATCTCCACGACGTGCTTGACCACGAGCTGGTCGGTGCGGCTGGAGGGCAGGTTGCGCACGAAGTCGCGGTCGATCTTCAGCGTGTCGACCGGCAGGTGTTTGAGGTAGTAGAAGGAGGCAAAGCCCGCGCCGAAGTCATCCAGGGCAAAGCCGCAGCCGACCGAGCGCAGCGCGCGGGCAAAGCCGCGGACCCGCTCCATGGTCGAGATCGCGGTGGTCTCGGTGATCTCGAAGACCAGGCGCGAGGGGTCGATGCTCGACTCGGTGAGCAGCGCGGCGACCGTCCGCGGCAGGGCCTCGTCGGCGATCGAGCGCCCGGAGACGTTCACCTGGGCGGTGGCCAGCGCGGAGGCCGGGACGCGCCCGAGCAGCTCGATGGCGCGCGTGATCATGTACAGGTCGATGTCGACGATCAGCCCGGTGCGCTCGGCGGTGGGCAGGAACGCCTTGGGCGCGATCGGCCGTCCGTCGGCGTCGGGCAGGCGCATCAACAGCTCGCAGCGCACGATCGCACGGGTGCTCAGGTCGGCGATCGGCTGGGCGTAGACCAGGAAGCGCTCCTCGTCCAGGGCGCCGCGCAGCCGCTGGGTCCAGGACGCGCGCGCCTGGCGCTCGATCACCTCGGCGGCGTTCGGCGCGTACATCGCCACGCGGTCGCGGCCGGCCTCCTTGGCCTCGTACAGGGCGGCGTCGGCGGCGATCAGGACCTCCTCGGGCGTGTTCGGCTCGGCGCCGAAGGCGGCGATGCCCACCGTGCTGGTCACGCGCAGCCGCTGCCCGCCCAGGACGACGACCCGGGTGCGGATCAGCTCGAGCAGGTCGCGGCCGATGCCCAGCGCGGGCTCGGGGTCGGTGCGCGTGAGCAGCACGGCGAACTCGTCGCCGCCCAGGCGGGCGACGACGTCGCTGGAGCGCATGCGGGCGCGCAGCAGCTGACCGACGAGTCCGATCAGCTCGTCGCCGCGAGCGTGGCCGAGCGTGTCGTTGACGTCCTTCAGGCAGTCGATGTCGAGCAGCAGCAGCGCGCCCTGCATCCCGTGGCGGCGTCCGTCGTCCAGCTCGCGCCCGAGCTGCTCCTCGAAGCGCCGCCGGTTCCACAGGCCGGTGAGCGCGTCGTGGTCGGCGATGTGGCGCAGCTGATCCTCGGCGTGCTTGCGCTCGGTGATGTCGCGGATCGCCGCCGAGACGAGCGGCCCCTGGTCGGTCTCCAGCGGTCCGAGGCTGATCTCCACCGGGAACTCGCTGCCGTCCCTGCGCCGGGCGGCGAGCTCCAGGCGCTGGCCCATCGGGCGCGCCTCGGCGTGGCGCAGGTAGCCGCGCACGTGCGAGTGATGGCGGGTGCGAAAGCGGTCGGGGATCAGCTCGCCGATTCCGCGACCGATCAGATCGGCCCGGTCGTAGCCGAACAGTCGCTCGGCCTGGGCGTTGACCAGGGTGACGTGGCCGTGCCCGTCGACGATCACCATCGTGTCGGGCGCGGCCTCCAGCAGCGCGCGGAAGCGGCGCTCGGAGCCGGCGAGCAGGCTGTCGCGGCGCATGACGCGCGCGGCGAAGCGCCGGTAGCGGCGGGCGACCCAGGCGCGCGCGTGCGCCATCGTGATCGACAGCCAGCGAGCGACTTCCCCCAGCGTGCCCATCAGCGCGAGCGCGCGGCTGTCCGACTCGCACGGTGCATACGACTGCTTCGGCAGTCGGCGCCGCCGACTTTATGAGTTGCTCTCGATACCGCCGCGGGCGCGCCCGCGGAGTGCGGCTCGGCGACCTGGAGAGCTCGGCCATGTCGCCGCGGAGGGACCTGTCAGGTCGGAGGCGCCGCTGCCCGGGTCATACAGCACGTAGGTCCTCCAGATGTCATCGCGGGCCAGGCGGTCGCGGGATCAGCGCGACCTCGTGGCCATCGGCCTTCATCGGCGAGGTCTTCAACGCTGGGGGCGGCGGGGCGCAACCGGCCAGCTGCTGGACGCTGCGGAATCAGCGTTCCTCCGGGGGGTGTGGGGAGTTAGTTCCGAATAGCGAGACTAACTCCCCACACCCTCGTCCCCGCGCCGAGGGAACTGAGGGTTCACGACATGATTGGAGCAAGCAGGAATCCTGTCGTGGGCCCTAACGAAACAGCGCGGCGAGCGCCCCGTGCGCCTCGGCCAGCTCGGCGAGCGGGATGCTGAGCGCGCCCGCACGCAGCGCCTCGCCGCCGACGGTGCCGATCACGCGCGCGCCGAGCGCGCGCAGCGCCGGCTCGGGCCCGCTGAGCACGAAGCCGACGGCGCCCTCGCCGAAGCGCGCCTCGTCATCGTCCTCGAGCTCGATCTCGGCGCCGAGCGCGCCGGCCAGGCAGCACTCGGCGATCGCGACCAGGGCGCCCCCCTCGGCGATGTCGTGGACGCTCGAGAGCTCCCCGGCGCGGACGGCGTCGCGGATCGGGGTCAGCCGGGCGACCGCGGCGGGCAGGTCGATCGCGGGCAGCCCGTCGGGCAGCGGCTCGCCCCGCAGCTTGTGCAGCTCGGAGGCACCGAGCGACGCGCCCAGGGGCGCGATCACGCCGATCGCGTCGCCGCGGCGCTGGAAGGCGAGCGGCGCCGCGCGGCGGGCGTCGGGCAGGGCACCGACCATCCCGACGACCGGGGTGGGGTAGATCGGCCCGTCGGCGCCCTCGTTGTAGAGCGAGACGTTGCCGCCCACGACGGGGACGCTCAGCGCCCGGCAGGCGTCGCCCAGTCCGCGCACCGACTCGCTGAGCTGCCAGGCGACGTGGGGCTTCTCGGGGTTGCCGAAGTTCAGGCAGTTGGTCAGCCCGAGCGGCTCGGCGCCGACGCAGGCGAGGTTGGCCGCGCACTCCAGCACCGCGGCGACCGTGCCCGTGTAGGGATCGGCGGCGACGCGCCGGCCGCTGCCGTCGATGCTCACGGCGATCGCCGGACGCTCGCCCAGCGGGCCGGGCGCGGGCTCGCGCCCGTCGGGGTCCGAGAGCAGCAGCACGGAGGCGTCGGCCTGCTCGGGGCGGCGCACGGTGCGCGACTGCACGAGCGCGTCGTACTGCTCGAACAGCGGCCGGCGCGAGGAGAGGTTCGCGCTGGCCAGCAGCGCGGTGAGGGTCTGGGCGGCGCCGGCGCCCCGGTCCAGCGAGCGCGCCGGCGGCGGGTAGAGCGGGGCCTCGGGCTTTCGCGGGTCCAGCGCGTAGCGCGGGCAGTCGTCGACCAGGGCGCGGACGGGCATGTCGCCGACCATCTCGCCGTGCTCGAAGATGCGCATCCGGCCCGTGTCGGTGACGGTGCCGATCGGGGTGCCGTGCACCTCGTGGTGGGCGCAGATCGCGAGCACGTCGGCGACACGGTCCGGGGTGGCGACACACAGCATCCGCTCCTGGGACTCGGAGACCATGATCTCGAAGGGCTCCAGGCCCGGCTCGCGCAGCGGCACACGGTCGACGTGCAGGTCGACGCCGACCTCGCCCTTGCTCGCCATCTCGGCGGCCGAGGAGGTCAGCCCGGCCGCGCCGAGGTCCTGCAGGGCGACGAGCAGTCCGCGGTCGAGCAGCTCCAGCGAGCACTCGAGCAGCTTCTTCTCCTCGAAGGGGTCGCCGATCTGCACGCTCGGGCGCTTGTGCTCGTCATCGGCCGACAGCTCAGCGCTCGCGAGCACCGACGCGCCGCCGATGCCGTCGCGGCCGGTGCGAGCGCCGAACAGGATCAGCACGTTGTCCGGCCCGGCGGCGGCCGAGCGGATCAGCCGCTCGCGCGGGGCGAGGCCCAGACACATCGCGTTGATCAAGCAGTTCTGCTCGTAGGGGGCCTCGAAGTAGACCTCCCCGCCGACCGTCGGCACGCCGATCGAGTTGCCGTAGTGGCCGATCCCGCCGACCGCGTGGTCGAGCAGGTAGCGCGAGCGCTCGCTCTGCGCCGGCTCGCCGAAGCGCAGCGAGTCGAGGATCGCGATCGGGCGCGCGCCGACCGCGAACACGTCGCGCAGGATGCCGCCCACGCCCGTGGCCGCGCCCTGGAAGGGCTCCACGGCGCTGGGGTGGTTGTGCGACTCGACCTTGAAGGCGACGACCATCCCGTCGCCCACGTCCACCGCGCCGGCGTTCTCGCCGGGGCCCATGACCAGCGCGGGGCCCTCGGTGGGCAGCGTGGAGAGCAGCGCGCGCGAGTGCTTGTAGGAGCAGTGCTCGGACCACAGCAGCGAGAAGCAGGCGAGCTCGACCTGCACGGGCTCGCGGCCGAGCAGCTCGACGATCAGCGCGTACTCGCCCTCGGTGAGACCGAGCTCGACCGCCTCGGCGAGCCCGGGCGGCGCCTCAGCGCCCACGGGTGCGGCGCGACTGATCGAAGGTGTCGGTGCGTCGCATCTCGCTGGCCTCAGTGGTGGCCGACGACCCGGGCGGCGGAGGCCATGCTCTCCAACAGGCGCAGGCCGTCGTCCGACCCGGTGAGCGGGTCGACGGCGTGCTCGGGGTGGGGCATCAGACCCATCACGTTGCCCTGCTCGCTGCACACCCCGGCGACGTCGCGCGATGAGCCGTTGGGGTTGTGTCCGGGCGCATAACGCAGGACGATGCGCCTGTGTGCCTCCAAGTCGTCGAGCACCTCTTCTGGCGCGTAGTAGCGGCCGGTCGTGTGCTTGACCGGGATGCTGAGGGTGTCGCGCCGCTCACAGCGCCAGGTGAACGGCGTGGAGGCGTTCTCGACCTGCACGTCGACCTGACGGCAGAGGAAGCGCACTCCGGTGTTGGGCAGCAGCGCCCCGGGCAGCAAGCCGGCCTCGCACAGGACCTGGAAGCCGTTGCAGATCCCGAGCACCAGGCCGCCCTCGCGGGCGTGCTCGGCGACCGCCTCCATCACCGGCGCAAAGCGTGCGATCGCGCCGCAGCGCAGGTAGTCCCCGTAGGAGAACCCGCCGGGCACGATGATCGCGTCGGCGCCCTTCAGGTCGCGCTCGGTGTGCCAGAGCAGCGTGGCGTCGCCCACTCGCTCGGCAGCCCGCAGCGCATCCACCTCGTCGCAGGAGCCCGGGAAGCGGACGATGCCGAACCTCAAGAGGCCGGGTCCTCGGTCTGGATCTCGTAGTCCTCGATCAGCGGGTTTGAGAGCAGCCGCCGGCAGAGCTCGGGCAGCGTGGCCGGATCGTCGACGTCGAGCTCGATCAGGCGGCCGACCCGCACGCCGCGCACGCCGCTGAAGCCGAGCGCGGGCAGCGCCCGCTCGACCGCCTGCCCCTGAGGCTCGAGGATGCCGGCGCGGGGCCGGATGAGGACGCGGGCCTTCACTCGCCGGGCGCGTGGCCGAAGTAGGGCTCGGCGTTGACGCTCGCCCCGACGCGCTGCAGCCACGCGGTGTAGGGCTCGCCGGTGATCTTCTCGTAGGCCTCGATGTAGCGCTGGCGGGTGCCGGCGACCACATCGTCGGGGAGCGCCGGCGCCGGCGCGCGCTTGTCCCAGCCGGTGCCCGACGCCCAGTCGCGGACGTACTGCTTGTCGAAGCTCGGCTGGCCGTGGCCGGGCTCGTAGCCGTCGGCGGGCCAGAAGCGCGAGGAGTCCGGCGTGAGCACCTCGTCGCCGAGGACGATCTGTCCGCCGTCGTCCAGGCCGAACTCGAACTTGGTGTCGGCGAGGATCACCCCGCGCTCGCGCGCGTGCTCGGCGGCGCGCTGGTAGACCGCGATCGAGAGCTCGCGCAGCCGCTCGGCCAGCGCGCGGTCCCCGATCGCCCGGACCGCCGCCTCGAACTCGATGTTCTCGTCGTGGTCGCCGATCTCGGCCTTGGTCGCCGGGGTGAAGATCGGCTCGGGCAGCTGGTCGGACTCGCGCAGGCCCGCCGGCAGCGGGATCCCGCAGACCGCGCCGCCGTCCTGGTAGTCCTTCCAGCCCGAGCCGGTGATATAGCCCCGCACGACGCACTCGACCGGCAGCATCTTCAGGCGCCGGACCTTCAGCGCTCGGCCGCGGACCGCGGCCGGGACGCCGTCGGCGATCGAGAGCAGGTGGTGGGGCACGATCGGCGCGGTCAGGCCGAACCAGAACACCGACAGCCCGGTGAGCACGCGTCCCTTGTCGGGGATCGGGTTGGGATGCACGACGTCGTAGGTCGAGATCCGGTCGGAGGCGACCATCAAAAGGTCGTCGCCGTCCTGGTACATCTCGCGCACCTTGCCGGCCGCGAGGAGGGGGAGATCGAGAGCGACGGTCATCGTGAGCCGGACGATAGCGAGGCATCCGGCGGGGGCTATCCTCGGCGATGTGGGTCGCCTGGTGTCACTGAACGTCGCGACCGCCGAGGTGCTCGGCGGCTGGCGCGGACAGCCGGTGCGGTCGGGCATCCGCAAGCGCCCGGCGGCCGGTCCGGTGGAGATTCTCCTCGACGCGCTGGCCGGCGATGAGCAGGCCGACCGCGTCAACCACGGCGGCCCGGACAAGGCGATCTACGCCTACGCGCAGGAGGACTACGGCTGGTGGACCGGGGAGCTCGCCGGCGAGTCGCTGATGCCCGGGCGCTTCGGGGAGAACCTCACGACGGGGGGCATCGACGTGAGCGGCGCGCTGATCGGCGAGCGCTGGCGGGTCGGCGCCGCGCTGCTCGAGGTCGCCCAGCCACGCATCCCGTGCTTCAAGCTCGGAATGACGATGCGCGACGCGGGCTTTCTGCGCCGCTTCGCCCACGCCTCTCGCCCCGGCGCCTACCTGCGCATCATCGAGCGCGCCCCGATCGCGGCCGGGGACGCGATCGACGTGGTCGAGCGGCCGGCGCACGAGGTGAGCGTCGCGCGTGTGAGCGACGCGATCCTGCTCGAGGACGACCCCTCGACCATCGCCGCGGTGCTCGAGGCGGTGGCGCTTGCGGCCGGCCTGGCGGACTGGCTGCGCGACAAGGCCACCGCGCTCGCCGCGCGCGCCGCCTGACGCAGGGGCGCCTAAGTCAGTCTGCTAGCGTCAGCGCCCGCATGAGCGACTGGGATGAGCCGCGCCGCAAGACGATCGAGTGGTATGACCCGCGCGTCACCGCCGCCGGCGCGGTGGACCGTAGCGGGCGGGAGTTCCTGCACGAGCTGCTCGAGGGCCGGCTCCCCGCCCCGCCCATCATGAGCCTGATCGGCGGCACGCTCGTGTCGGTCGGCGACGGCGAGGTGCATCTGCGCTGCGCGCCGGACGAGTCGACCTACAACCCGATCGGGATGGTCCACGGCGGCCTGCTGTGCACGCTGCTGGACTCGGCCGCCGGCCTGGCCGTCCACAGCCGGCTGCCCGTAGGCGCGAGCTACGCCTCGATCGAGATCAAGGTCAGCTTCCTGAAGGCGCTCCAAGGCGACGGTCGGGTCATCGACGCCTACGGCCGCGTGCAGCGCGTCGGCCGGCGGGTCGCGTTTGCCGAAGCCGAGGCCCGCAACGGCGGCGGCGAGCTGGTCGGCCACGCGACCTCGTCGATGGCCATCACCATGCCGTCGGGCGACTGACCCCAACGCCGGTCCTGCGGGCGGGCGGGTCGGATGGTTCTCAAGCAATCCCGCTCGGGGCGGGATTTTCGATCGGGCGCAGGCCGTCGGGCGGCGCCTTGACGCGTGGCGATTGGGCGCCACGGGGGCGACGCGTGTTGCGCCAGCCGCCATATACGCGGCTCACGACACAAACGTCGACACGCATGCGCTCCTCGAGCCCACGCGTGTTGCGCCAGCCGCCATATGCGCGGCTCACGACACACACGTGGCCCGGCACGGGCCCGCGGCGCGGATAGGCGAGCTACTCGTCCTCGCTGGGCCGCACGCCGAGCGCGGCGGCGACCTCGTCGACCGCGCCGAGCTCGGCCTCGGTCGCCGTCCGGCGCCCGATGCCCAGAAAGCCCCGCCGCGCGCGCGCGTCGGCCACGCGTTGGGCGAGCCCGAGCACCAGGCGGCGGTACTGGAGCGCCTCCTCGTGCGTCGCCTTGCCGTCGACGAGCGCGACGGCCTCCCGCAGCCGCGCGAGCGTCGGGTCGGTCACCTCCGGGAAGCCGGTGGCCTCGACCGCGCCGAGGCGTGAGAGCACGACGCGCGCGGGCTCGGCCAGGATCTGCGCGAGCAGCTCGCTCCAGCGCTGTCCCTCCAG
Organism: Solirubrobacteraceae bacterium; assembly: GCA_036266975.1. GTDB lineage: Bacteria > Actinomycetota > Thermoleophilia > Solirubrobacterales > Solirubrobacteraceae > DATAWZ01. The sequence goes on along the minus strand of DATAWZ010000181.1, from coordinate 31,006 downwards.
CGCCCACTGGTGGTCGCGCGCCGCGGCGTAGGCGGCGCCGATCGACAGCCGCTCCCGCACGCCGGGAGCCGACAGGGCGGCGAGCACGTGCAGGCTCGCGATGGCGGGCCCCTCGATGACGCGCACCCAGTCATCGGGTTCGAAGTCGGCGCAGACGGTCATCGCTCTCGGCCGCAGAGCATGCCGCACCGCGCGCCGCGGCGATAGAGCCCCGGCGGGCGGGGGCGCGCGGCGTGTCCTGAAAAACACGCGCCCGGCGCACGAGATCCAGGACGCGCCGCCGCCGGCGGACAGAACCTAATTATGTTATGGGCCGGAAGGCGCCGGGACGATCGTGTCCAGGCGCCCGACGATCTCGCCGGCGTAGCGCTGGTAGTGCCCGTAGTCGAAGATCGCGTCGAGGTCCAGCCCCGCCGCGCGCGGGTCGGCGGCGAGCAGGTCGCGCAGCGCGGTGCGCTCGTCCCACGCGCGCTGGGTGAGCTCCTGGGTGATCCGGTAGGCCTCGTCGCGCGAGCGCCCGCCGTCGACAAGCGCGAGCAGCACGCGCTGGGAGAAGAGCGCGCCGTGGGTGAGCTCGAGGTTCTCGAGCATTCGCGCCTGGTCGACCACCAGGCCGCGCGCGACCCGCAGCGTCAGGTGCTGCATGTAGTCGAGCAGGATCGTCGCGTCGGGGAGGATCACCCGCTCGGCGCCGGAGTGGGAGATGTCGCGCTCGTGCCAGAGGGCGACGTTCTCCAGCGCCGCCATCGCGTGGCCCCGCAGCACCCGGGCCAGGCCGCAGATCCGCTCGCAGGTGATCGGGTTGCGCTTGTGGGGCATCGACGAGCTGCCCTTCTGCTGGCCGCCGCGGAAGGGCTCCCGCGCTTCGCCGACCTCGGTGCGCTGCAGGTGGCGGACCTCCAGGGCAAAGCGCTCGAGGCCCGCCCCGGCCAGGGCGATCGCCCCCAGCAGGGCGGCATGGCGGTCGCGCGGGACGACCTGGGTGGAGACCGGCTCGCCGGTGAGGCCGAGGCGCCCGAGCACGCGCCGCTCGAACTCCGGCGAGGTCGTCGCGTAGGTCCCGACCGCGCCGGAGATCGCGCCGACGTTGACCCCGTCGAACGCCTCGCGCAGGCGCAGCAGGTTGCGATGGGCCTCGAAGGCGAACCCGGCGAGCTTGATCCCGAACGTCGTCGGCTCGGCGTGCACGCCGTGGGTGCGCCCGACGCACAGGGCGTTCCGGTGGGCGCGCGCCTGCATGGCGAAGGCCTCGACGAGCTCCTGCGCCCCGGCGAGGATGATCTCGCCGGCCGCGCGCAGCTGCAGCGCCAGCGCGGTGTCGAGGACGTCGCTGGAGGTCAGCCCGTAGTGGATGAAGCGCCCCGCGGGGCCCGCGCTCGTGCCGAGCACGTCCGCGAACGCGGCGACGTCGTGGTCGGTCACGCGCTCGCGCTCCTTGACCGCCTCGACGGTGAACGTCGCGGCGCGGATGGCCTCGAGCTCGGAGTGCGTGGGCGCCGGATCGACGATCCCGGCGGGCCCGAGCTCCTCGGCGGCGGCCACTTCGACGGCGCGCCAGGTCGTCATCCGCGCGTCGTCGGTCCAGATCGCTCCCATCCCCGGGCGCGTGTAGCGGTCGATCATCGACGCCTACGCCGCGAGGATCTGGGCGGCGAGGATGGCCGCGTTGCGGGGGTTGTCCAGCCCCACGCAGGCCACCGGGACGCCGGGCGGCATCTGCACGATCGAGAGGATCGCGTCCAGCCCGCCCGCCGCGGTCAGGCGCCCGCTGAGCGGCACCCCGATCACCGGCAGGTCGGTGTGGGCGGCCACCGCCCCGGGCAGCGCCGCGGAGATCCCCGCCCCGGCGATGATCACGCGCAGGCCGCGCATCCGCGCGTTCTTGGCGTACTCGGCCACGACGTCGGGCTCGCGATGCGCGGACATCACGCGCGTCTCGTGCAGGATGCCGCGCTCGTCGAGCTCCTTGGCCGCCTTGGACATCGTCTCCATGTCGCTCTTGGAGCCCATGACGATACCCACGCGGGGCTCGTCCACCCCGATGTCGTCGAGCTCCTGGGCCGTCTCGGCCACCGGGCGGTCGGCGCGAGAAGGCTCGGCGCTCACGCGCGCGCCTCCGCGCGCTGGGCGATGTCGCGCCGCAGCTGCCGTCCGGGAAATTCGATCATGTCGGCCGCAGCATACGCCGCCGCACGCGCCTCGCCCGGGGTCGCGCCCAGCGCGGTGACGCCCAGCACGCGCCCGCCGGCGGTCACCAGCCCGGCGCCCTCGCGCGCGGTGCCGGCGTGGGTGATCTCCGCGACTTCGGCCGCCGCCCGCAGCCCGCTGATCGGATCCCCGCGCGAGGCGCTCGCCGGATAGCCGGCGCTCGCGAGCACGACGGTCACCGCCCAGCGCGGGTCCCACTCGAGCGTCACGTCGGCGAGCCCGCCCGGCCGCGCCGCGTCGCTCAGCACCGCGAGCAGGTCGGTGCGCAGCCGCGGCAGGACCGCCTGCGTCTCGGGGTCGCCGAAGCGCACGTTGAACTCGAGCACCCGCGGGCCCTGGGCGGTGAGCATCAGCCCGGCGTACAGGACGCCGTGAAAGGGCGTGCCGCGCTCACGCATGAGGTCGACCACGGGCTGGTGCACGGCGGCGATGATCTGGGCCAGCGCGGCGTCGTCGAGGCCGGGGACCGGCGAGTAGGAGCCCATCCCTCCGGTGTTGGGGCCCTCGTCGCCGTCGTAGATGCGCTTGTAGTCCTGCGCGGGGGCCATCGCCAGGGCGCGCTCGCCGTCGCACAGCGCCAGCAGCGAGAGCTCCTCGCCGACCAGGCGCTCCTCGACGATCACCTCCTGGACGCCGAAGCGGCGCTCGACCAGCACGTGGGCGAGCGCCTCGTGGGCCTGCTGCTCGGTCTCGGCCACGACCACGCCCTTGCCCGCGGCCAGCCCGTCGGCCTTGACCACCACGCCCGGGAACGGGTCGCCCGCGGCGATCTCGCGCACCGCGGCCAGCCCCTGCTCCAGCGTGGCGCAGCGCGCCCAGCGGGCGGTGGGGACGCCGGCCTGGGCCATCGCCTCCTTGGCGAACGCCTTGGAGCCCTCCAGGCGCGCGGCCGCCTCGCCGGGGCCGAACACCGGGTGGCCGGCGGCCGCGAGCGCATCGGCGACCCCGGCGACCAGCGGCGCCTCGGGCCCGATCACGGTGAAGTCGACGCCCTCGACCCGCACCGCCTGCAGCACGGCGCCCGGGTCGGCGCCGTCGACGGCCAGGCAGCGCGCGTCCTGCTCGATCCCGGCGTTGCCGGGCGCGCACAGCAGCTGCGGCCGTTGCGGCGAGCGCGCGAGCGCGCGCACCAGGGCGTGCTCGCGTCCGCCCCCGCCGACGACGAGAACGCGCAACTCCAGGCCCTACAGCGAGGCGATGAAGTCGGCGACCGGGATCGAGACGAGCGTCTCATAGCGGGCGGTGCCGCGGGAGCTGAGCTCGATCGAGACGCGCGCGATCGTCTGCTCGTCGGGCGCCTCGACGATGTTCACGAAGTCGAACTCGCCGAGGGTCGCCCACTGGGCCGTGACCTTGGCGCCCAGCTGCTCAACCTCCTTGTTGACCTCGAGGATCCGCTGCGGGTTGTTCTTGATCGTCTGGACCCCCTCCGGGGTCAGCGTCGAGAGCATGATGTAGGTCGGCATCGAGGCGGCTCCTTCCGTTTCGGTGGTTCGTGGGCGAGCGTCGTCTAAGCGGCGACGATACCCTGAGGGGCGATGCATCGACGTCACCGCGCGCGGACGAGCGCGTGGCTCACGGTAGGGGGAGTCTTGCTCGCCGGAAGTGCGAGTGCGGTCGCGGTCGCCCGCACGACGCTCGGCGGGCCGCCGATCCCGCTCCCGCCGCCGCCCGCGCACATCACGCTTCCGGGCACCACGACGATCTCGGAGCCGGCGACCCCAACCGCCGCGCCCGGCCACATCGCCCTTCCCGCGGGCATCACGACCAACGCCCCGTGCTACCGGGAATCGGCGTCGGTCAAGCTGAGGGGCCGCGGCTTCACTCCGGGCAGCAGCTACTCGGTGAGCGTGGACGGCTTCGCCCAGGGCGGCGGGGCGGTGACCCCGCAGGGCACGCTGACCGGGTCGCTCTCGAGCGGCACGGTGCTTCCCGCCACCGCGCAGGAGGTCCCGCACACGGTGACGGTGACCGACGGCTCCACGACGGCCGCCACCCACTTCCTGACCACGCAGTTCAGCGCGACCTTCGCGCCCACGGCGGGTAACCCGGCCACGCTCGAGGTCCGCTACACGATCCTCGGCTTCGGCCTGGGCAACGGGACGCCGGGCAACCGCCCGCCGTTCCACGTCTACCTGCACTACGTCCTGCCCAACGGGAAGCTCGGGCCCACGGTCGAGCTGGGCCCCACGCACGGCTCCTGTGGGGACCTGCCGCTCACCCGCCTGCACCATCTCTTCCCCTTCCACACCAGCAGCCGCGGGACCTGGCACCTGCAGTTCGACCTCTCCAAGCACTACTCGCCGGCGAGCACGCCGCGGGTGGTGCGCTCGGTCTACGCCGCCTGAGCGCTCAGCGACGCGCCGCCAGGAATGACCGCCTGGGCGTGAGCGTCAACCGGCGCGAGTCGACAAGGTCGAGCACACTCGCCTCTCCGCGCTGCACGCGCGTGAGCGTGCCGTCGCAGCGCTCGATCGTCGTCCACTGCGCGTCGCGCGCGCTCGCATCGGCATCCCGGCCCCTCGTCTGGAACGGGCCCATCGCGCTCACCTGCAGCCGGTTGACGACTCGCGCCGCTCGGCGCCTCGTGCAGGCCGAGTACGACGGCCCGCCCGGGAACGCGCCTTCGAGCAGCCGCAGGGTGGTCAAACCCGCCTGTGCGCGGCCTTGCTGGATCGTGAACACGCCGCCCGTGACGACCGCGGCGTAGAGGCGCGTGGCCGCGGTCGAGGCGGTGCTCAGCCGGACGGTCCCGGCGCGCGCGTCGATCTGGGAGCCGACCGGGATCTGGCGCGCGGCTGTGAGCGGCACGAATCCCACGCCCGAGACAGGCGGACCGCCAACGCGACCAGACGGGCGGCCGAGGCCGAACGTCGCCGCCGCCTTCGTGGTGGGGCGCAGTTCCACGAAGACCGTCCCCGCCACCGGTGTGACGTTGACCTTTCTGGTCGGCACCGGCCGAGGCGGCGGCGGGCCCCGCGGCGTTCTGACCGTCACGACCGTCCCGTACGCGGTGCCGCGAGCATTGACGGCGACGGCGCGCACGTGGTAGCGGGCGTTCGGAAGCAGTCCGCCGGCCGTCTCGCTCACCGGCTGGGCGGTGAAGCTCGCCGGGAGCTCGATGGCCGGGCTCGCGGCGGTGTACCGGGTGCCGGGCCCGTACTCGAAGGCGACGCGCGTCGCGAGCCCGTCGGGATCGACGCGGGTCGCGAACCGCGCCGAGCTGGGCCCCGTGGCGGTCCCGCTCGTGCCGGCGATCGTCGGCGGCGCACGCACGGTCAGCGTCTCGGCCGGAGAGGACGAAGGGGCGAAGTTCGCATCGCCGGAGAAGCTCGCGCTCAGGCTGTGCTCGCCCGCTGGGAAGCTGGTCGTGCACGACGCGTTCGCCCCGGCCAGCGGCCGGCCGGCACACGCCGCGATCGGCGTCCCGTCCTCCATCAGCGTGACCGTGCCGGTCGGCTGCACCGGGCCATTGATCCCGGCCACGCCTGCGGTCAACGTGACCGGCGCGCCGGCGGTCGGCGCGGTGCTCGGCAGCTCGAGCCCGGTGCCCGTGGCGGCTCGTGTGACCGACAGGACGAGCGGACCGCTCGTCGAGCTGGCGAAGGCCGACCCGCTCGCCGGCACGAAGGTCGCGGTGAGCGACGCCGTCGGGCCCGCCACGGCGGCGAACGTCGCATCGCAGGTCGCCGACACCATGAAGCTGAAGGGCACGCTCGAGCAGCCCGGAATCGCGCTCGTGCCGTTCAGGAACTCGACGGTCCCCGAGGACGACGACACCACCGTTCCACTCGCGCCGACCATCGCCGTCAAGGTCACTCCCTCGTCGCTGACCACGCTGGTGCGACTCGCCGACAGCGTCGTCGACGTCGCGGTGGCCGCGGCGGCGGCCGGTGGGGCCAGGATGGCTGCACCGATCAGCAGCGCAGCGGTCGCTGCCGTACGGCCGTGCGGCGAAAATCGCGCAGACAGTCCTATGTCACGAACACAACCGGGCCGAGCGGGAGGCTGTCCGTCAGTGCGCGGACAGCGACCCCGCGAGCGCCGCACGCAGGTCGGGATCGGCCGGGTCGTGCCGCAGCGCGTCGCGTAGCAGCCGCGCCGCGCCGGCCCGCTCGCCACGCGCGAGATCGATCGCCGCGGCGTCGCTGAGCACCTGCGTCGAGCGCGGGTCCGATGAGCGCGCCCGCGCCGCCCAGGGCGCACCGCGCGCCGCGGCGCCGGGGGTCCCGTCGGCGGCCAGGACCGCGAAGGCGTGCTCGGCGTGCTCGTCGACCGCGCCGTCCCAGGGGCGCAGCGAACGCGCGACACGGAAGTCGCGATCGGCGGCGCCAGGCGCCCGTGGACGGCCGCGTCCAGGGCCGAGCGCAGCGGCAGCTCGGCCACCGCGGCGCTGGCGAGCACGACCGCCAACGCGGCCCAGGCCAGGGCGCCGAGTACGCCCGCGGCCCGGCGCCACACGGCAGGCCGCACGGGCCCCGCGCGCGCCGGGTCGGCGAGCAGCGCGTCGCCGAGCACCGCGGCCAGCGGGGTCGTCCCCGGGGAGGTGAAGTGGAACAGCAGCGTCACGCCGTAGCCGACCAGGCCGGCGAGCATTCCCCCGAACGCCGCCGCCTCGCCTGCGGCGCTCTGCACCTCCACGGCGCGCCGACCCCGGGCGAGGGTGAGGACGGCCAGCGCGACCGCGAGCAGGGCGAGCGGCAGCCTGCCGGCGGCCGCGGCCTGAAGGATCCGGTCGTGCGGGCTGTCGGGCGGGTTCTGCGCTCCGACCCGGCGCTCGTAACGGGCGTCGTGGTACGTGGGGATCGCGTCCGCGTAGCCACCCGGCCCAACCCCGAGCAGCGGGCGGTCGCCGACCAGCCGCGCGGTCTCCCCCCACAGCAGCACCCGTCCGGTCACCGTGTGGCCGGGGAACGGGCTCGTCCCGACCGGCCGCGAGCGGGTCGAGGGCACCGCGAGCGCCGCGGCGGCCACCGCTCTGCCAGCCCGACGGGGGCTCCTGAAAGATCGCGCTCGCCGTCGCCTGTCCGGCCACCGCGATCGTCGACCCCGACGCGGCGACCTGGCCGGCGCCGGTGGCGGTGAGCAGCGGGTCGACGGTCGGCGGACAGCGGGCGTGCGCGTCCCGCGCCTGGATCAGCAGCCGCCGGCCCGCGAGCGCGAACCGCGCCGGCACCGGATGGCCGCCGGCGTCGTAGAGCGCCAGATCGCGCTCCCGCAGCCGCACCCCGGCGCTCCCCGGCGCAACGAAGCTCAGCGTCCCGCCGCTCAGCACCGGCCGAAGCGAACCGCCGAGCGTGAAGGCGAGCACGAGCGGACCGAACCCCGCCGCGCGACGGTCAGGCCCTGTTCAAGGCCGAGGGGACCGTTGGCGTACCACTCGCCCCGCCACCGCGGTGGTACACCACGCGATTCGCCGACACGCTGGGCGCCCCGGCGCGGCCAAACCCGCAAGCGACAGGCTCGCGCTCCCGCCGGCCACCTGCACCACCGGCCCGGCCGCGGAGAACCGCACCCGCAACCGCGGGGCCCGGTTGACGAACCGGTCCGACCGGGCCCAGTACGCCCGCTCGTCAAAGCCCAGCGCGCGAGATCGCGACCTGCGCCGGCAGCGGCAGCAGCGCGAGGCTGCGCCCGCTCATCGAGGCCGGCCCGAGCGGCGCCGCACGCCCGCCGTCCCCGCCCTGCGAGACCGCGGGCCCGATCGACGCGACCACCGCCGCCCCGGACGCGGCGCGTTCGAGCCACCGGGAGCGCTCTCCCGGCCGCGCGCCACTGGGCCTGCGCGGGCGAGTGGGTGGACATCGCCGGCGCCGACGTACCGCCGGCTCACGCCCAAGGCAAGAGCGCCCACCGATCGAACGAGCGCGACGCACGGACCTGACGCGCCCGGTCGCCGAGGGCACCCCATTTTCAACCCCCCAATCCCGCGCGCCGGCGAGTCAGCGCGCCAGGGTGAAGCGTTTGGTGGCGGTGATCGTCGGGTGGCCGGCGCGGGTGAAGGCGCCTCGCGCGGTGAGCGTGACGTGCCGTGCGTGCTTGAGCCGCGCCCGGCCTGCGCGCGTCAGGCGGATCGTGAGCCGGCCGCTCGCAACGCTGGCGCTCCCGCGGGCGACGAGCACAGGCTTGGGCTTCGACTTGGCCTTGGACAGGTGCGCGCCCTTGGCCAGGTGGTACCAGTCGATCACCAGCGTGCCCGCGGGCAGGCCGCTGGGCGAGAGCCGGTAGCCGTGCGCGAGCACGGCGGCGATCCTCGCCGCCCGGCCATGGGGGGCGAGCAGGGCGACCAGCGAGGCGGTGATCTGCGCCGCGTCGGGTCCCGCCGGAGGGCTGGCCGGCGGCGAGGCGGGCAGGGCGACCGGCGCGGCCGTGACGGTGAACGGGGCGCTCGTCTGCGGGGTCGATCCCGCGTGGTTGGACGCGGTGACGGTGCACGTGTAGCTGCCGGGCGTGCTCGCGGTCAGCGTGCTCGAGGTGGCGGCGAGCGGTGCGCCGCTCTCGTCCCACGCGTAGGCGAAGCCGCCCGGCGCGAGGTAGTCGAGCGCGGGCAGCAGATCCGCCGACCACGCTCCCTGCGAGCACGACAGCGCCGAGCCGGCGGTCGACGCGCCGCTGATGAGCGGCACGCCGGTGCCCATCGGCGCCTGCAACACGGCCGGGTACCCGGGGGAGCTCACACTCGCGCCGGTGGTGTCCAGATCGCCGCCGCCGCTGCCGTCGAGGTTGGCCCACGAGATCGTGTTGCCGTTGCCGTTGGCCCAGTAGATCTCGTTGGTGGCGAGGTCGATCGCCAGGCCCTTGGGGAAGTCGATGCTCGTGCCGGCCGTGCTCAGCTCGCCCCCGTGGCCGGTGTCGTCCAGGTTGGCGAACGAGATCGTGTTGTCCTGGCTGTTGCTCCAGTAGATCTTGTTCGTGCCGGGGTCGATCGCCACCCCGTTCGGGTAGTCCACGGTCGCGCCGGTGGTCTTCAGGTCGCCCCCGCCGCCGGTGCCGTCCAGGTTGGCGAACGAGATCTCCTCGCCGTCGTCGTTGGCCCAGTAGATCTTGTTGGTCGCCGGGTCGATTGCCACCCCGAACGGGTCGGCGACCGTTGCCCCGGAGGTGTCGAGGTCGCCGCCGCCGCTGCCGTTGAGGCTGGCGTAGGAGATCTCGCCGGTGGAGCCGCCGGTCGCGTTCGTCCAGTAGATCTTGTTGGTGGCGGAGTCGACCGCGAGGCCGGACGGATCGCCCACGGTCGCCCCCGTCGTGGTGAGGGGCCCGCCGGCCCCGCCGTCGAGGCTGGCGTAGTCGATCGTGTTGTCGTCGGTGGACCAGTAGATCGTGTTGGTCGCCGGATCGGGTGCGACCGCCAACGCAGCAGCGGTCGATGCCCCCGTGATGGTCAGGTCCCCCCCGCCGCCGGCGAGATTCGCGAAGGCGATGCCCTCGTCGCCGAGGTAGTTCGCCCAGTAGAGGTCATCGGCGCGCGCCGACCCCGCGCCGAGCCACCCACACACCAGCACGAGTGCACCGAGCACCGCCACGGCGCCCAGCCACCGGTCCCCGACCGGACGAGTCCCCCCACGTCGCATACCGGCGGTGTAGGCCGCATCGCCCGCCAGGACAAGCACCGGTTGACGCGACCGCCGCGCAGCGGCTACCGTTCGCCTCGTGGGGAGGCGCGTGTTGGGGGTGATGGTCGTGGTCGCGGTCGGCATCGCCGGCTGTGGCAGCAGCGGCTCCTCGTCGAAGAAGCGGACGACCGCAGCCAAGAAGACGAGCACCAGCTCGCTCGCCGTCATCGGGGCGTGCCTGCAGCGCGCCGGCTTCAGCGTCACCACCGTGCCCGCCTCGCTGCTCGGCCCCAACGACGAGGAGAACCGCGGCCCGGGCCAGACCGGCGAGCTGATGGTCGGCCCGGAGGGCTCGCCGCCGCAGGTCGGCGCGTCGAACCCGGCGCTCGCCGTGGTGGCCAGCTGGGGCACCGCCGCCGACGCCGCCAAGCAGGTCGCTCAGGTCAAGAGCGACAACCTGTTCGCGGAGGCGGCGGGGCTGAACACCATCCAGCCCGACGCCGCCAGTCCCGCTCAGTTCACGACGATGGAGCCCTGCCTGACCGCTTAGGCCGCGGCGGCCTGCGGCGCGGGCGACGACTTGGTCAGCACGATCTCCCCGTCGGCCGCGTCGACCGCGACCGCGTCGCCCTCGCGGTAGGTCCCCTCGAGCAGCGCGATCGCCAGCCGGTCGACGAGCTGCTTCTGGATCACCCGCTTCAGCGGCCGGGCGCCGTACGCCGGGTCGTAGCCGAGATTGCCGATCAGCTCGCGGGCCGCCGTGGACAGCGAGACCTCGATCCCGCGCTCGGCCACCCGCGCGATCACCCGGGCGACCTGCAGGTCGACGATCGCGCCGATCTCGGAGCGGTCGAGCGACTTGAAGCGCACGATGTCGTCGAGACGGTTGATGAACTCGGGCTTGAAGAACTCGAGCAGTCCGTCGCGCAGGTCATCGCCGGCGACGAAGGAGCGGCCCGGCTCGCCCGCTCCTCGGGCTGCGCCACCCTCGATGCGGATGTTCGAGGTCATGATCAGCACCGCGTTCTTGAAGTCCACCGTGCGGCCCTGGCCGTCGGTCAGGCGCCCGTCGTCGAGCACCTGCAGCAGCGTGTTGAACACGTCGCTGTGGGCCTTCTCGATCTCGTCGAGCAGGATCACCGAATAGGGCCGGCGGCGGACCGCCTCGGTCAGCTGGCCGCCCTCGTCGTAGCCGACGTAGCCGGGGGGCGCGCCGACCAGGCGCGAGACCGAGTGCTTCTCCATGTACTCGGACATGTCGATCCGGACCATCGAGTCGGCGCTGTCGAACATGAACTCGGCCAGCGCGCGGGCCAGCTCGGTCTTGCCCACGCCGGTCGGACCCAGGAACAGGAAGGAGCCGATCGGACGATCGGGGTCCTGCAGCCCGGCGCGCGAGCGGCGCATCGCGGTGGCGACGGCCTCGACGGCCTCGTCCTGGCCGATGACGCGCTCGTGCAGCCGCTCCTCCATGTGGACGAGCTTGGCCGTCTCGGACTCGGCCAGGCGGCTGAGCGGGATCCCGGTCCAGTTGGCCACGACCTCGGCGACGTCCTCGGCGTCGACCTCCTCCTTCAGGAAGCGGGCCTGCGCCGGGCTCTCGCCGTCCTCGGCGGCCTCGCGGGCCGCGAGCTGCTTCTCGAGCTCGGGGATCTCGCCGTAGCGCAGCTCGGCCGCGCGCTGCAGGTTGGCCTCGCGCTGGGCCCTGTCGGCCTCCAGGCGCGCCTGCTCGAGGCGCTCCTTGAGCTCGCCCACGCCGGCGATCGCCTCCTTCTCGCTCTGCCACTGGGCCTTCATCGCCGCGCCGCGCTCGGAGAGCTCGGCGACCTCGCGCTCCAGCGCGGCGCGCCGGTCGGCCGAGGCCGAGTCCTTCTCGCCCTCGAGCGAGGTCAGCTCGATCTGCAGCTGCAGGATCCGCCGCTCGACCTCGTCGATCTCGGTCGGCACCGAGTCGATCTCGATGCGCAGGTGCGAGGCGGCCTCGTCGACCAGGTCGATCGCCTTGTCGGGCAGGAAGCGGTCGGCGATGTAGCGGTTGGAGAGGGTGGCGGCGGCGATCAGCGCGTTGTCCTGGATGCGGACCTTGTGATGGGTCTCGTAGCGCTCCTTCAGGCCGCGCAGGATCGCGATCGTGTCGGCCACGCTCGGCTCGCCCACGTTGACCGGCTGAAAGCGCCGCTCCAGCGCCGCGTCCTTCTCGATGTGCTTGCGGTACTCGTCGAGGGTGGTCGCGCCGACCGCGCGCAGCTCGCCGCGGGCGAGCATCGGCTTGAGCAGGTTGGCCGCGTCGACCGCGCCCTCGGCGGCGCCGGCGCCGACGATCGTGTGCAGCTCGTCCAGGAACAGGATCACCTGGCCCTGGGCGTCGGCGACCTCCTTCAGGACCGCCTTCAGGCGATCCTCGAACTCCCCCCGGTACTTCGCGCCGGCGATCAGCGCGCCGATGTCCAGCGCGATCACGCGCCGGTCGCGCAGGCTCTCGGGCACGTCGCCGCTGACGATCCGCTGGGCCAGGCCCTCGGCGATCGCCGTCTTGCCGACGCCCGGCTCGCCGATCAGCACCGGGTTGTTCTTGGTCCGGCGCGAGAGGACCTGGATCACGCGGCGGATCTCGTCGTCGCGGCCGATGACCGGGTCGAGCTTGCCCTGCTCGGCGGCCTGGGTGAAGTCGCGTCCGTAGCGCTCGAGCGCCTGGTACTTGTCCTCGGGGTTCTGGTCGGTGACCTTGTGCGGCCCGCGAACCTCACCGATCGCCTGCAGCAGCGCGTCGCGGGTGACGCCCTGGGCGGCGAGCGCGCGGCTGTCGTCGGCGAGCGCGAGCAGCAGGTGCTCGGTCGAGACGTACTGGTCGCCGAGCTGAGCGGCGTCCTTCTCGGCCTGGCGCACGACGGCGGCCATCTCGGTGGACAGCACGGCCCCCTGCTCGCCTCCGCCGGACAGGCGCGGCTGGTCGTCGAGCTCCCGCGCGTTCTCGGCGCGGACGGCGTCGGCGCTCACCCCGAGCTTGGCCAGCACGGGCAGCACGACGCCTGCCGAGCCGCCGGCGCCCCCGGCCGGCGCTTCGAGCAGCACGGCGAGAAGGTGGGCGGGGCTCGTCTGCGGGTTGTGGCGCTCCTCGGCCAGGCGCACGGCGGCGGCCAGCGCCTCCTGGGAGCGGATCGTGAAGCGGTCTGCGTTCATGGGCAAATCCTGTTCGGGCGGAGAGAATCTAAGTCTTTACGACTAAGATTATTGCGCACAGAATGCCTAATTTCAAGCGCCGCGTGGCGGGAACCGGGGTTAAGGCCCGTGGCGCGGCGGGCGGGCCCGAGCGCACGTCGTGCGCGGGGCGCGCCCGACGGGGCGCGCAGGACGAGCGAGTCGTGCCCGGCCAGCGGTACCTGCAGGCACGTGTGGTGGACCCGCCGCCCGGACAGGTGCCGGCCGCGGGTCGTGGTCGCCTTGATCGTCACCGTGTAGGTGCCCGCCGCGGCGCCCTTCAGATCGATCGTCACCTTGCTTGGCGATCGCCGCCAAGGTGACGCACCCCCTGCCGCACGGACCCGCACGGACGGACCGTTTCACGCGCGCGCGCCTAGCCGCCGCGACCCTCAGGACGGGGCCGCAGCGCGTGGACCACGCTCGCCCCCAGCGTGGTCCACGCCCCCCGGCGCGGCGCCCCCTGCGGGCGGTGTCCACGCGCGAAGCATCCCGCGTCGGGGACGCGTTGTCAGTGTCAGACCAGTCTCAGGTTGGGGGTGACGGACGCTGGACCCGGATCCGTCGCGTCGGCGCCGCGTCGGCGCGCCGGATCAGCTCGCGGCCGGTTCCGGCGTAGGGGATCAGCTCGGCGCGGAACGAGCGCCGCACCTCCTCGATCTCCTCGGCCATCCGGATCTGCGTGCGCTCCAGCTCGCGCTCGACCGCGCTCAGGCGCCGGCGCATCCGCTCGACCTCGCCCTCGAGCTCGAGCACGCGCTCCACGCCGGCGAGGTTGAGCCCCAGCTCGGCGGTCATCTCCTGAATGCGGCGAAGCCGGCCGACGTCCTCGTGCGAGTACAGCCGCGTCCCCTTGGGCGAGCGCTGCGGCTCGATCAGCCCGCGCGCCTCATACATACGCAGCGTCTGCGGATGCATCTCGGCCAGCTCGGCGGCGACCGAGATCATGAACACGCCGCGGTCGGACTCCACGCGCACGCTCGCCTTGGCCGAGCGCGTCACGCGAGGGGCGCCGGGCGCATCGGGCGCACCGCCGCCGTCGCCCGAGCCCGGCTCGACCCCCTCAGGATCAAAGCCGTCGGGGAACATCACCCATGGCCCTTCCCGGCCGCGGCGAACAGCGCCGCGCGCGGGTCGCCGTTCATCACCTTCGAGAGCGCGTCGACGGCGCTGCGCTGCTCCTTGGTGAGCTTGTCGGGCACGTCGATCACGAAGCGGTAGTGCAGGTCGCCCCGCCCGCTCTGCCCGAGCCGCGGCGGGCCCTCGCCGCGCAGCCGCTGCACGGTCCCGTGCCTGGTGCCCGCCGGGACGCGCAGCGTCTTGCGCCCGTCCAGCGTCGGCACCTCCACGTCGGCGCCGCGCAGCGCCTCGGTCACGCTCAGCGGCACCTCGACCTCGAGGTTGTCGCCGCGCCGGGTGAACACCGGCGAGGCCGGCACGCGCGTGATCACGTACAGGTCGCCCGGCGGACCGCCGCGCAATCCGGCCTCGCCCTTGCCGGCCAGGCGGATGCGGCTGCCCTCCTTGACCCCGGCGGGGATGTTGACGCGGTAGCGCTTGACCGCGCGCACGACGCCGTCGCCGTTGCAGGTCGGGCAGGGGTCCTCGATGATCGTCCCGCGCCCGCCGCAGCGGCTGCACGGCTGGGAGATCGAGAACATCCCCTGGCCCTGGGACTCGATTCCGCGCCCCTCGCAGCGCGGGCAGACGGTCGGGCTCGTGCCGGGCTTGGCGCCCATGCCGTTGCAGGTCCCGCACACCGAGGAGGTGGGCACCGACAAGGGCACCTGCGCGCCGCTGACGGCCTGGTCGAAGGAGATCGTCACCTCGGTCTCGAGGTCGCGCCCGCGCTGGGCCTGCGGCTGACCGCGCCGGGCTCCGGCGGCGCCTCCGGGAGCGGCGCCGCCGAACAGGTTGGACAGGATGTCGCCGACGTTGGCGCCGCCGAAGTCAAAGGCGCTGAAGCCACCGCCGCCCCCGGCGCCGCCGGGACCGCCCGCGGCGCCGCCGAACAGGCCGCCGCGGTCGTAGGCCTTGCGCTTCTCGGGGTCGCTCAGGACGTCGTGCGCCTCGGAGACCTCCTTGAAGCGCTCCTCGGCCCTGGCGTCGTCGGGGTTGCGGTCCGGGTGGTAGTCGCGCGCCAGACGGCGGTAGGCCTTCTTGATCTCCTCGTCGCTCGCCTTCTTCTCGACGCCGAGGATCTTGTAGTAGTCGGGCCGGGGCACGGTCAGCTCCTCCTAGGCGGCGACGACCACGCGCGCCGGCCGCAGCACGAGCCCGTCCAGGCGATAGCCCGCCTGGTAGACGTCGACCACGGTGCCGGCCGCCGCGCCCTCGACGGGCCGCTGGGCCATCGCCTCGTGCTCGGCCGGATCGAAGGGCTCGCCCTCGGGCCGGAAGCTCTCCACGCCGAGCCGCGTCAGGGCGGCGGCGAGGTCGGCCTGCACGAGCCGGATGCCCTCGAGCAGCGGGTCCTCGGCGGGCGCCGAGGCGACCGCGCGCTCGAGGTTGTCCAGCGCGGGCAACAGCTCCTTGACCAGGCGTGCGACGCCGCGCGCCTCGGCGGCCTTGGCCTCGCGGCTCATCCGCTTGCGGTAGTTCTCGAAGTCCGCCTGGGTGCGCTGGGCCAGCGCGAGGTACTCATCGCGCTGGCGGGTCACCGCGGTCAGCTCGTCGAGCTCCTCGACGGGCGCTCCGTCGACGGCCGGCTCGCCGGCGAGCGTGTCGGCCTCGCACGCCGGCGACTCGGCGCCCGGAGCGGGCGTCGGCGCGGCCGAGTCCGGGCCGGGCGTCACGCCCGGCCCGTTCTGGACTTCCTGGGTGCTGCGCTCCTCAGTCATCGCCTACGACTGGGGCTCGTCGACCACCTCGGCGTCCACGACGTCCTCCTGGGCGGCGTCGTCGTCGGCCGCGGAGGCGCCGTTGGACTGACCGCCGGCGGCGGCCTCCTGCTGCTGCTGGGCGCGCTCGTACATCGCCTCCGACACCGCGTGGAAGGCGGTGTTGAGGGTGTCGGTCTTGCCCTGGATGGCCTGCGGATCCTCGGAGGTCAGCGCCTCGCGCAGCTCCTTGATCGCCGCCTCGATCCGCTCGCGCGAATCGGAGTCGACCTGGTCGCCGAGGTCCTTGAGCTGGCGCTCGGCCTGGTAGGCCGCGTTCTCGCCGTGGTTGCGCGCCTCGGCGAGCTCCCGCGCCTTGCGGTCCTCCTCGGCGTGCGACTCGGCGTCGGAGACCATGCGCTTGATCTCGTCGTCGGACAGGCCCGAGCCCGCCTTGATCTCGATCTTCTGCTCCTTGCCGGTGCCCAGGTCCTTGGCCGAGACCGACAGGATCCCGTTGGCGTCGATGTCGAAGCCGACCTCGATCTGCGGGATGCCGCGCGGCGCCGGCGGGATGCCGGTCAGCTGGAACTTGCCCAGCGACTTGTTGTAGGCGGCCATGTCGCGCTCGCCCTGCAGGACGTGGATCTCCACCGAGGGCTGGTTGTCCTCGGCCGTGGAGAAGATCTCCGACTTGCGCGTGGGGATCGTCGTGTTGCGCTCGATCAGCTTGGTCATCACGCCGCCGCGCGTCTCGATGCCGAGCGTGAGCGGGGTGACGTCGAGCAGCAGCACGTCCTTGACGTCGCCGGCGAGCACGCCGGCCTGGATGGCCGCGCCCACGGCGACGACCTCATCGGGGTTCACGCCCCGGTGCGGCTCCTTGCCGGTGAGCTCCTTGACCTTCTCCTGCACGGCGGGCATACGGGTCATGCCGCCGACGAGCACGACGTGCTCGATCTCCTTGACGCCCTTGTCCTTGGCGTCATCGATCGCCTGGCGCACGGGCGCCACGACGCGGTCGAGCAGCGTCGAGGTCAGCTCGGCGAGCTTGGCGCGCGTCAGGCGCGTGTCCAGGTGCTTGGGGCCCGCGGCGTCCGCCGTGACGAACGGCAGGTTGATCTGCGTCTCCTGGGTGGTCGACAGCTCGATCTTGGCCTTCTCGGCCGCCTCGTACAGGCGCTGCAGCGCCATCGGGTCCTTGCTCAGGTCGATGCCCTGGTCGCGCTTGAAGTCGGCCACGAGCCAGTCGACGATCGCCTTGTCGAAGTTGTCGCCGCCGAGGTGGTTATCACCCGCGGTCGACTTGACCTCGAAGACGCCGTCGCCGATCTCCAGCACCGACACGTCGAACGTGCCGCCGCCGAGGTCGAAGACGAGGATCGTCTGGTCGGCCTCCTTGTCCAGCCCGTAGGCCAGCGACGCCGCGGTCGGCTCGTTGATGATGCGCTTGACGTCCAGGCCGGCGATCTTGCCCGCGTCCTTGGTCGCCTGACGCTGGTCGTCGTTGAAGTAGGCGGGGACGGTGATGACGGCGCTGTCGACCGTGTCACCGAGGTAGGCCTCGGCGTCGGCCTTGAGCTTGCCGAGGATCATCGCGCTGATCTCCGGGGGCGAGTGCTCCCCCCCGCCGGCCTCGACGCGCGCGTCGCCGTTGGTGCCGCTGATGACCTTGTAGGGGACGATCGCCTCCTCGTCGCGCACCTCGGCCTCCTTGCGGCCCATGAAGCGCTTGATGGAGAAGATCGTGTTCTGCGGGTTGGTGACGGCCTGGCGCTTGGCCACCGTGCCCACGAGCCGCTCGCCAGAGGCGGCGAAGGCGACGACCGATGGGGTCGTGCGTCCGCCCTCGGCGTTCTCGATCACGGTGGGCTCGCCGCCCTCCAGCACGGCCATACACGAGTTGGTCGTGCCGAGGTCGATGCCGATGGTCTTGCCCATGTAAGGGTCTCCTTGTTCTCGCGATACTAAATCTGAGTGTCTTTATAGCAGATCATTGGAGGGGTCAAAGGAGGCGCGTACCCGCCCTGCGGGCGCTCCCGGATCGCCGATTCGGCCCCAACTCGGGACCAACCTCCTAGAATCGCGCTCGACGATGCGCTCTCGCGGCCCTGCCCTCATCGCCACCGCCGGCGCGCTCGCGCTCGCGGGCTGCGGCAGCAGCCACAACTCGACGGTGACCGTGACCACGGGGGCCTCGCCGACGGCCAGCAGCGCGGCGACCACGACGAGCGCGCGGGCGAAGACGAGCGCGACGCCGCCGGTGTCGGGCACCAACCCGGCCAAGCAGCGCTACCTGAGCCACTTCAGCGCGAACTGCACCAAGGGCAACCAGGTCATCGACAAGCTCCAGTCCGAGACGAGCAAGCTGACCACCCAGGTCGAGGCGGGCAACAAGAACGCGCTCAAGCAGCTCGCCGAGCTCTACCTGAAGATCGCCAACGCGCTGGCCAGCGGCGTCGAGCGCCAGCGCAAGCTCGGCACGCCGCCGGGCCCGGGCTCCAAGGACGCCCAGGCCTACATCGCCGACGAGGCGGTGACCGCGCTCGCCTTCGAGCGGATCGCCCAGGGCCTGGCCACCGGCAACCTCTCGGCCGTCAACGCGGGCGAGAAGGCGGTGGGCACGGTCAACAAGCAGATCACCGCCGCGGCCAAGGCCTACGGGATCCCCACCTGCGGCAACTCGACTCCGTCGAGCAAGACGCCGAGCAGCCCGGCGATCGCCTCGAACCTGCCGGCCGTCTGAGCCCGGCGCCTCGCCGATCAGTCGGTCCGCGAGAACTGCATGATCGCCAAGGCGAGCATCAGCAGGCCGAGCCCGCCGACGACCGCCGCCTCGACCAGCGCGGGCACGTGCCAGCCCCACCAGGTCACTCCGGGGTCGAGCACGCGGCGCGCCGCGGGGGAGATGTGCAGGTGGCTGAAGACGGCGCGGCGCATCGGATCCACGGCGTAGGTGAGCGGGTCGATCCGGTTGAGGATCTCCAGCCAGCGCGGCAGCCCGGAGACCGGGAACAGCGAGCCGGCCAGGAAGTACATCGGCATGATCGCCATCTGCATCAGGGCCATGAACGACTGCATCTGGCTGATGCGGGCGGCGACCATCACCCCGAAGGCGGTGATCGCGAAGGCGAGCAGCACCTGAAGGGCGAAGATCTCGGCGATCAGCCCGGCGTTGTAGGGGACGCCGACCGTGCCCGCCAGGCAGATGACGATGACGCCCTGCAGGGACGCCACGGTCGCGCCGCCCAGGCACTTGCCCAGCACGATCGAGCCGCGGTGCACGGGGGCGACGAGCATCTCGCGCAGGAACCCGAACTCGCGGTCCCAGACGATCGAGGCGGCCGAGAACATCGCGGTGAACATCACCGCCATGCACAGCACGCCGGGGTACACGAACGTGCGCAGGTTCACGCCGTGCGTGCCGGCCGAGGCGATCTTCGACAGCCCGGTGCCCAGGACGAACAGGAACAGGAACGGCTGCATCAGGCTCGTCACGATGCGCAGCCGGTCCTGCGAGAAGCGGATCAGCTCGCGGCGCCACACGACGCGCACCGCGCGCAGCTCGCCCGCCCACGAGCGCGCGGGGACGCGTACCTGGGCGACGGGGTGGCCGGGGGCGCTGGTCGGGGCCGGCGCGCGCTGGGTCTCGACGGCCATCAGCTCACCTCGCGAGCATGCGCATCATCGGGCGCATGCGGTCGTTCGCGGACGCCTCGGCGTCGCGGATGGTGGAGCCCGTATAGGACATGAACACGTCGTCGAGCGAGGGGCGCGAGACGCTCACCGAGCGGATCGGCAGGCCCAGCTCGCCGAACAGGCGCGGCACGAACTCCGCGCCGGCGGTCACGCGGAAGGTGACCGCACCCTCGGCCACGGTGGCCTCCAGGTCGAAGCGCTCGCGCAGCGCGGCGATGGCGGCGTCGTTGTCGTCGATGTGGATCTGGACGCGGTCCTTGCCGACGCTCGCCTTCAGCGCCTCGGGCGTGTCGAGCACGACGATCTCGCCCTTGTCCATGATCGCGATGCGATCGCAGTACTCGGCCTCGTCCATGTAGTGCGTGGTCATGAAGATCGTGATCTCCTCCTGCGCCTTGAGCTCGCGGATGTAGCGCCAGATCGAGCTGCGCGTCTGCGGGTCCAGCCCGACCGTGGGCTCGTCCAGGAACAGCACCCGCGGCGAGTGCATCAGCCCGCGCGCGATCTCCAGGCGGCGCTTCATGCCGCCCGAGAACGTGTACACGCGGCTGTCCTTGCGGTCCCACAGCCCGACCATCTCCATCACCTGCCGCATGCGCCCGGCCAGGACCTCGCGCGGGACGCCGTAGAGCTCGGCGTGCAGGCGCAGGTTCTGCTCGGCGGTCAGGTAGCCGTCCAGCGTCGTGTCCTGGAAGACCAGGCCGATGTGGCGGCGGACGCTGTCGCGCTCGCGCACGACGTCGTAGCCGGCGACCTCGGCCGACCCGCCGGTGGGGCGCGCGAGCGTGCAGAGCATGTTGATCGTCGTCGACTTGCCGGCGCCGTTGGGGCCCAGGAAGCCGAACGTCTCGCCCGGCGTGACCTGGAAGTCCACGCCGCGCACGGCCTCGATCTCGCCGAAGTTCTTGCGCAGGCCGTGGACGGCGACGGCCGGCGCGGGGCCGGTCGTCGCCGCTGCGTCCCGCGCCGAGGTGGGCGCGCTCACGGAACCTATTGTGACGCGCCGGGGTCCTCGCCCGCGAGGATCAGGTAGAGCGCCCGCTTGGTGTCGGCGAGCACCTCCTGCGCGCGAGCGACCTGATCGGCGTCGCCGGCCTGCGCGACCTGCATGATCGCCACGGCGATCGGCCGCAGCTGGCCGCGGAGCTGATGGGCCCCGGGACCGAACTCGTCGCTGGCCGTGTCCCATGGAGCCGGGGCGTCGGCCGGGCGCTCGGCGAGCACCTGGCGGCCGGCGTCGGTGATCACGAAGACGCGCCGGCCGTCCTGCTCCTCGGCGCGGATCAACCCCTCGTCCTCGAGCTGGGAGAGCGCGGGATAGACCGAGCCCGGGCTCGCGCGCCAGGCGCCGCCGCTGCGCTCCTCGATCTCCTGCATGATCGCGTAGCCGTTGCGCGGCTCCTCGGCGAGCAGGAGCAGGGCCGCGAGGCGAGCGTCGCCGCGCCGGCGTCGCCCGCCGCGCGGGCCGCGGGGTCCGCCGCCGCGGCCGAACCACATCGGGCCGCCGAACTCCTCGGGCCCGCCGGGCCCCGAGCCGGGGCCCGGGCCGAAGCCGCCGCGGCCGCGCATGGCGAGCATGGACAGGGCGCGCGGGCCCAAGCCGCCCTCGCGCTGCTTCTCATCGTGGTGATGGTGGTGGTGGCGATGGCGACGGGGTGCGAAGAAGACGTTCTCGTCGCCGTAGGGAATCGCAGTCATGGTGCCTCTCTCGTCTGTGTTTTCGAACTATTGCTGTGCCATCACGATATATCGGAACACATCAGTCGTCAACCCTTTTTCGGCGAGTTTGTTGAGGCCGTTACAATCTCGCGCAGTGGGGGATTTCATTAGGGGGCGTCGCTACGCGGCGTGGGCCGCGCTGCCGGTGCTCGCGGCCGCGCTCTCACTCGGCGCGCCGGCGGCCGCACAGGCCACGACCTGGACGGTCACCAGTGGCGCCGACAGCGGCGGCACCTGCCCGGGCAGCAACTGCACCCTGCGGGACGCCGTCGCGGACGCGAAGGGCGGCGACGTCATCTCCCTGCCGGCGACGACGATCACCCTCAGCAGCGGGCCGATCGCGATCGGCTCCGACCTCACGCTCGAGGGCATGGGCTCCGCCTCGACGGTCATCACCGCCAGCCCGGCGACCCAGCTGCTGAGCATCCTGAGCGGCGACGTGACCGTGAAGGGCATCGCGTTCAACGGCGCCAGCGCGACCGGCCCCGACGGCGGCTTGGGCGGCGCGATCTACAACCAGTACGGCGACCTGCACGTCATCGACTGCTCGTTCACCAACGACGACGCCGCCACCGGCAGCGGCGGCTCGCCGGGCGACGCCGACGGCTGGGGCGGCGCGATCTTCAGCAGCGGCCGCCTGTTCGTGAGCGGCTCGACGTTCACGACGGACAGCGCCGCCGGCGCCGGCGGGGCGAGCGGGGACGACGACAACACCGGCGGCGCGGGTGGCGCGATCTACATCGACACCAGCAGCGAGGGGATCGTCAGCAACAGCACGTTCATCGGCGACACGGCGGCCGGTGGCGCCGCCGACGCGGCGACCACGGGTTACGCCCTCGGCGCTCAGGGCGGAGCCATCTACGCCGGCGGCGAGCTGGTCCTGAGCGCAAGCACGTTCAGCGGCAACGTCGCCCAGGGCGGCGGCGCCACCGACGGGATGCCCGCCTCGCACGGCGGTGACGGCGGTGAGGGCGGCGCGGTGTACGCCGGGGAGAACGCCGAGATCACCGCCAGCACCTTCAACGCCTCCTCCGCTCCCAACAGCGCCGACGCCGGCGCCGACGCGGGCGGCGCCGACGCCGACGGGGGTGGCCGCGGCGGCGCGATCGACGCCGCCCAGGACCTGACGCTCACCGGGTCGACCGTGAGGGGCAACAGCCTGCCGCAGGACGCCGCGTCCACGAGCGGTGGCCTAGGCGGTGGCGTGTACGTCGACGGCGACGGGGCGCTGTCCGGCGACGCGGTCACCAACAACGCGGCGCCCGGCGGCAGCGCCGGCGGCATCTACATCAACAACCCGACCGACCTCACGGCGAGCACCCTCTCGGGCAACACCGCCGCGAGCGGCGGCGGGCTGGTCGTCGACGGGCCGGCGGCGCTGGCCAACGACACGA
Organism: Solirubrobacteraceae bacterium; assembly: GCA_036266975.1. GTDB lineage: Bacteria > Actinomycetota > Thermoleophilia > Solirubrobacterales > Solirubrobacteraceae > DATAWZ01. The sequence continues at coordinate 8,416 of DATAWZ010000181.1, read as the reverse complement.
TCGCGCAGAACACCGCGAGCGACGAAGGGGGCGGCATCTACGACGAGGAGACGGCGCAGCTGGCCAACGTCACGCTGGACGGCAACATTGCCCACGGCGCGGGCGGCGGCGGCAATCTGTACGTGGACGACGCCGACCTGGCGCTTCACGACTCGATCGTCGCCGGGAGCAGCGCGGCGAGCTCCGGTGGAAACTGTGCGCCGGGCACCAGCGTTCTGGTCTCGTTGGGCGACAACGCCGAGGACTCAGGCCAATGCGGCCTGACCGGTCCGGGCGACCAGCCCGATGACTCCACCCTGCACCTCGGCGCGCTGTCCGGCAGTCCGCTTGCCGTTGTGCCGTTGCAAGCCGGCAGCTCGGCGATCAACACCGGTGACCCGGCCGGCTGCACCGACGCCGACGGCAACCTCTTGACGGTCGATGAGCTCGGGACTGTGCGCCCGCAGGGCGGGCGCTGTGACATCGGCGCGTTCGAGTACATCCCACCCGCCCCGGCGCCCAGCACCCCGCCACCGTCGACCGGCCCGCCGGCGGCGGCCGCGACCGCCCCCGCACTGAGCGGCCTGCACGTCGCCAAGGGCAAGCTCACCTACCACGACAGCCAGGCGGCCACCACCGCGATCAGGATCGTCCGGCTCACCCCGGGGGCACGGAAGACGCACGGCGCCTGCAAGGCCCTGCGGCACGGCAAGCGCCCCAAGCACACCCACCCCTGCACCCGGCGCACGCCCGTCGCGCACCGCACCCACACCGACAAGGCCGGCACGAACACCGTCAAGCTGCCCAGGCTGCGCAAGGGCCGCTACCAGCTCACCGCCACCCCCACCCTGGGCCACCTCACCGGCCGACCCGCCACCACGACGTTCAAGGCGACTTGATGCGCCGCCCGCTCCTGGCCGCCGCGATCGCCGCGCTCGCGCTCGCCGCCCCCGCGGCCGCGCAGGCCGCGACCACCTGGACCGTCACCACCGGCGGCGACCCCGGCGGCAGCTGCAACGGCAGCTCGTGCACCACCCTGCGCGCCGCGATCGCCGCGGCTCAGAGCGGCGACACGATCGACCTGCCGCCCACCACGATCACGCTCGATGGCAGTAGTCCTCCGCTGTCGATCAGCGACAGCCTCACGCTCGTCGGCATGGGCGAGAGCTCCACGATCCTCACCTCCAGCCCGACCAACCAGCTCATCATCGACACCGCCCCGAGCCTGACCGTGCAGGACATGACCTTCACCGGCGCGACCGCGCCGGGGTCGGCGAGCGGGAACGGTGCCGGTGGAGCGATCTACGACGACAGCGGCGGGACGCTGACCGTGACGAACTGCGCGTTCACCAGCGACGTCGCCGACGCGGCCACCGCCGGCGGCGCCGCCGGAAACCCCGGCGTCGGCGGCGCGATCGGCAGCAACGGCGGCAATCTCACGGTGACCGGCTCGACGTTCACGAACGACTCCGCACAGGGCGGCGTGGACGCGATCGGAAGCAACGGCAACACGGGCGGCGCGGGCGGCGCGATCGGCTTCATCTCCCCCTCGACGCTGTCGGTGAGCTCGAGCGTGTTCACCGGCAACGCGGCCGACGGCGGGGCCGCCGACGACAGCGTCACGGGGGCAAACCAAGGGGGCGACGGCGGCGCGATCGGCATCGCCGGCGGCGCGACGGCGATGGTCACCGGCGACACCTTCGACGGCAACCAGGCGCTCGGCGGCGGAGTGTCCAGCGGCGGCGCGGCGGGTGGCCAGGGCGGCGACGGCGGCGCGGTGTATGCCGCGCAGGGCGCGTCGTCGCTCACGGTGAGCGGCAGTATCTTCGGCCAGGCGGGAACCCCCAGCGACGCCAACGTCGCCGGAGCGGGACAGGACGGCGCCGGACCCACCAGCTACGGCGATGGTGGAGTGGGCGGCGCGATCTGGACCGGGGCGGTCAGCGCCTCGATCAGCTCGAGCACGATCAGCGGCAACACCGCCGATGAGGACGCGGACATCGACGGCGCCCTGCCCAACGACAGCGGCGGGCTCGGTGGCGGGCTCGCGGCCGAGGCCGCCACCGTCTCACAGACGACCTTCGCCGACGACACGGCGCCGGGGGGCGGCGGCGGCGCGATCTACGCGGCAGCGCTGACGCTCACGCAGAGCACGATCGGGCCGTCGGACAGCTCCCTGGCCGGGGGCGGGATCGCGCTCGCCAACGGGGCGAGCGCACTGACCAACGACACGATCGCCGACGACAGCGCGGCCGACCTCGGCGGCGGGGTCTGGAGCTCATTCTCCGGTGGAACCAGCACCCTCGCGAACGTCACGCTCGACGGCAACACCGCGCCGCCGGCCGGCGGCGGCGGCAACCTCTACGTCGCCGAGGGCTCGGTGAGCCTGCACGACACGCTGATCGCCGGGTCCAGCGCAACCGGCGCGGGCGGCAACTGCGCGACCGCGTCCGGCACGAGCATTCTCTCGCTGGGCTACAACGCCGAGGACGCGAACCAGTGCGGCCTGACCGGGACCGGCGATCACCCCAACGACTCCACGCTGAACCTCGGCACCTTCGCCGGCAGCCCGCTCGCCGTCGTGCCGCTGCTCGCGGGCAGCTCGGCGATCGACGCCGGCGACCCCGCCGGCTGCACCGACGCCAGCGGCAACGCGCTCACCGTCGACGAGCTCGGCACCCGCCGGCCCCAGGAGGCGCGCTGCGACATCGGCGCCTACGAATATGTGCCGCCCCCGCCGGGCCCCACGCCAACCCCAACGCCCACCCCGACCCCGACGCCCAGGCCGCTGGCGCCAGCGCTGTCCGGGCTTCACATCTCCTCCGGCACGGTCAAGCCCAAGAAGGGCGCCACGATCACCTACCGCGACAGCGAGCCCGCCACCACACGCCTATCGATCGTCCGCCTGGTGAAGGGCGCCCGCAAGAAGCACGGCGCCTGCAAGGCGCTCCCCAAGAGCGGCAAGCACCCCAAGCACAGCAAGCCGTGCACGGTGCTCGTGCCCGCCGGCACCCTCACCCACACCGACACCGCCGGCACCAACACCATCCACCTGAACGCCCACCACCTGAAGAAGGGCAACTACCGCCTGACGGTGACCCCGTCCCACAGCGGGTTGACCGGGCGCCCGCTCAGCATCGCCTTCAAGGTCACCTGACCCTGTAGCCCATGTGCTACGGTCCGCTCGTGGACGAGGTCTCGGTTCGGGAACTGCGCAATCACACCGCCGAGGTCCTGCGTCGCGTCGAGGCCGGGGAGCGGGTCCGGATCACGGTCGACCGCCGAGCGGTCGCCGAGCTGTCGCCCCTGCCGGGGCGTTCGGCCTGGGTGCCGAGGCAGCGCGCGCTCGACGAACTGATCCAGGCCGATCCCGCCCTGCGCGACGATCTGGCCGATGCGCTACCGGACACGATCGACCAGCTTTGAGAGGCCTGCTCGACACGTCGATCTTCATCGCCACCGAGCAGGGGCAGCCGCTCAGCGCGGAGCAGCTTCCCGACCAGGCGGCAATCTCGGTGGTAACGCTCGCCGAGCTCGAACTCGGCGTCCACATGGCCACCGACGAGGCGATCCGCGCCAAGCGCCTGCGGACGCTCGGCGCCGCGCGCGCGACCTACGCCGCGCTGCCGGTGGACGAGCGGGTCGCCTCCGCGTTCGCAGAGCTGATCGCCGCTACCCGCACCGCCGGGCGCCGGCCCAAGGTCCAGGACGCCTGGATCGCGGCAACCGCCCGCGCCCACTCCGTGCCGGTCTACACGCAGGACCGGGACTTCGACGAGCTTCCCGGCGTGGACGTCAGGCGCGTCTGAGCGAGCGCGGCTACAGCGCCGATGGCCTTCCGCCGCTGCCGCCCCGCGGCACGAACCGTCTGAGATCATCCGCCCTGTGACTGAGGGACGGTCGTGAGAGGCCCCGCTCGCCTCGTCGCGGGGCTCCTCGCCGTGATGTGCCTGCTGGTCGGGTGCTCCTCATCGACGACGCGCCGCCGCGCTCCCGCGCCTGCGACGGTCTCGCTGCAGCGGATGCTCGGACAGCGGATCATGGTCGGCTTCCCGGGGATGGTGGCCAGCCCGACGCTGCTCGAGCGCATCCGCCACGGCGACCTCGGCGCGGTGATCCTGTTCGGGGCCAACATCTCCTCCGCCGCTCGGGCCCGCGCGCTGACCGCCTCGCTGCAGCGCGCGGCGTCCGCCGGCGGCAACCCGCCGCTGCTGATCGCCGTCGACCAGGAGGGGGGCGAGGTCAGGCGCTTCGCCGACGCGCCGCCCCAACTCTCGCCATCACAGATGGTCGCCTCGCACCGCCCGCGGGTCGCCTATCAGCAGGGATTGGCCACCGGACGCTTTCTGCACGGCGTCGGCGTGAACCTCGACCTTGCTCCCGTCGTCGACGTCCCCAGCTCGGCGGACGCGTTCATCGCCGAGCAGGGCCGCGCGTTCGCCGCCCGCGCGAGCACCGTCGCGACCTACGCGGGACCCTTCGCTGCCGGCGTCCAGGCCGCCGGCGTGGCCGCGACGGCCAAGCACTTCCCTGGTCTGGGGACGGCGACGGTCAGCACCGACGATCAGCTCGACGTTCTGCACCCCACGCCCGCGCAGCTCGACCAGGCGCTGGTCCCGTATCGCGAGCTGATCGCACAGGGCATCGACTGCGTGCTGGTCACCACCGCCGCCGTCCCCGCCTACGACCCCAGTGGCCGCCCGGCGGCGCTGTCGGCGAGGATCATCACCGGACTGCTGCGCGATCGCCTCGGCTTCAAGGGCGTCACGATCACCGATTCGCTCGCCGGGCCGACCGGCTACGGCGAGATCCGAGCCGGCGCGCTCGCCGCTCGGGCGGGTACCGACATCCTGCTGTTCACCGACGACGCCCCGGGCGAGTTGACTGCGCTGCTGGCCGAGGCCCGCAGTGGCGCGCTGAGCGCCGCCTCGATCGCCGCCGCCTACGCGCGCATCGTCGCGCTCAAGGACGCGCTCGCCGGGCACGGCGGCTCCTGAGGGCGGTCTCGGGCAACCCAGCTGGCCGCGGCGGCCAAGAGTCGGGTGGCACCCGACCGCTCGATCAGGATGCGAGGGATCGAGTCGGGCAAGCACCCCCGGCGCTGGATCGCGCTGCCCGCGCTCGCGCTGAGCGCGCCGGCGCGTGCCCAGGCCACGACCTGGACCGTGACGGGCGGCGGAGACGGGGCTCCTGCGAGGGGATCTCCTGCACGACGCCGCGAGCGGCGGTCGCCGCCGCCCGGCGCGGCGACACGATCACGATCGCGGCGAGCGCCTCGTGAAGGCCAGCCGCGAGGGCCACAGCGCCGGCGAGGCGCTGCCCACCGGACGGCAAGCGCCCCATTCAGGCCAGCCCATGCGCCGTGCTCGCCCCGGAGGGCGCCGCGTCCCCGGCAGCGGCGCCCTGCCCGAGGTCCCGCTCCAGGCCTGCTACGAGCGGATCGTGGCGCTCGAGGACTCGCTCGCGGCCTCCTGAACGCGCTCGCCGCGCAGCGCGACCTGCAGCTCGAAGCGCACCCGAGGATCGTCGAGCCCGGCGCCGAGCAGCTCGCGCAGGCGCGCGAGCCGGTAGCGCACGGTCTGGCGGTGGATCGAGAGCTCGGCGGCCACCGCCGCGATCGAGCCCTGGTGATCGAGCCACGACGCGAGCGTCGCCGTGAGCTTCTCGCCCGCGTCGGCGAGCGCCCCCAGATGACGCTCGGCGAGCTCGGCCAGCAGCACGGGGTCGCGGTGGACGATCAGCTCGCACAGCCAGTCTTCGGCGAGCACGAGGCCGTCGCCGGTGATCGCCCCCAGCTCGCGTAGGCGCAGGACCCCGGCCGCCCGCTCGAGGCTGTGCGGCGTGCGCGGCCAGGCGACCTCGGGGCCCAGGGCGGCGGATCGCCCGCCCAGGGCTGCCTCGATCTGCGCGCGCCGGCCGGGACCGGCTGGGTCGGGGACGAGCAGACAGGCCACGCCCTCGGGGAGGCTCGCGCCGATCACGCCCGCGCCGAGGCGGCCGGCGAGCCTCGCCGGATCGCCTCCCGTCACGAGCAGCACCCCGAGGCGGCGCGGGAGCGGCCAGCGCGCCTCGACTGCCGCCGCCTCGACATCGGCCGGCGCCGCTCGCGCGGCGCCGTCGGCCACCAGCAGGCGCACCAGCCGCTGGCGGCGGCGCTGCAGCTCGCCCGCCTCCTCGGCCTGCGCCGCAGCGTAGCCCTCGACCGAGATCGCCGAGATCTGGTCGATATAGGCGAAGATCGCCTCGGCCAGCAGCGCCATCTGCTCGGCGCTCGCGCCCGCGGCGGCGGCGGCCGCGGCGACGCGCCGCCAGGCCACGCGCGCGCCGAGGCGGTAGGCGGCCTGCAGGGCGTCCAGGCTGCGCCCGGCGCGCAGCTCGCCGCGACCGAGCGCCTCGTAGACCGGCCGGCCGGTCTCGATCGTGACCCCGGGCTCGTGCTCGCCGATCAGCTGCACGAACTGGCCGAGTGCCTGGCCGACGCCGCTGCGCACGCCGCGCCCGAGCGTGCCCTCCATCGGCCGGCGGTACTCGGGGATGGCGGCGCCGATCGCCTCGATGATCTCCGCGCCGATCTCCTCCAGCTCGGACGCGAGCACCTCGGCGAATGCGGTGTCGATCGACTGCCAGGGCTCGCGCTCTTGTGCACTCATGACAAGAATTGTCCCCTGCGGGGTGCCGAACGTGAGCAGAGGCTAGCGATTTCAGCGCGTACGCTCAATGTCATGACCCGACTCGAACGTAATGCGAACATCGCCGCCGTCGTCGTTCCGTTCCTCGCGTTGATCGGCGCCGCGGTCGCCGCCTGGCACCACACGCTCGGCCCGCTCGACCTCGCCATCTTCGCCGGCATGTACCTCTTCACCGCCTTCGGGATCACGATCGGCTTCCACCGGCTGCTCACGCATCGCGCCTTCGAGACCCACCGCTGGCTGCGCTTGACCTTCGCCGTCGCCGGCTCCTACGCCGTGCAGGGCTCGGTCATCGACTGGGTCGCCGACCATCGCAAGCACCACACCTTCACCGACGAGGAGGGTGACCCGCACAGCCCGCACGTCGGGCAGGGCGCTGGACTGGGCGGGATGATGCGCGGGCTCTGGCACGCGCACGTCGGCTGGCTGTTCTCCACTCACGGCCAGGCCTCCTCGCGCCGCTACGCCCCGGACCTGTGCGAGGACCCGGCGATGCGCGCGATCAATCGTGCCTTCCCGCTGCTTGCGCTGGGGAGCCTGCTCGTGCCGTTCCTGCTTGGCTTCGCCATCAGCGGCGGCTCGCTGACCACCGGTCTGTGGGCCCTGCTTTGGGCCGGCCTGGTACGCATCTTCCTGGTGCACCACGTGACCTGGAGCATCAACTCGATCTGCCACTTCTTCGGGTCGCGCCGCTTCGACCTCGAGGACCACTCGACCAACGTGTGGTGGATCGCGCTGCCCTCCCTCGGCGAGGCTTGGCACCACAACCACCACGCGTTCCCGCGCTCGGCCTTCCACGGGCTGCGCTGGTACGAGCTCGACCCCTCCGGCTGGGTGATCCTGGTCATGCAGCGCCTCGGCCTGGTCTGGGACGTGGTGCGAGTCTCCCCCGAGCGCGCGGCCAGCCGCCTGGCCGGCGCCGGGGCCACGACCTCGACGGCATGAGCGCAGGCCTCGTGGAGGCGGCGCGCCCTCGGCTGCGCGGCGTCTCGCACGAGATCGGCTTCTTCGTCTCGGTCGCCTGCGGCGTCGCGCTCGTCGCGACGGCTCCGGCCGGCCGCGGCCTGGTCGGGGCGATCGTCTACGCGCTTGCGGTCTCAGCGCTTCTGGGCACCAGCGCGCTCTACCACCGCCGCGACTGGCGGCCGGCGGCGCGACGTTGGATGCGGCGCGTGGATCACTCGATGATCTTCGTGCTGATCGCCGGCACCTACACGCCCTTCGCGCTGCTGGCCATGCACGGGCCGCTGGCCACCGCGGTCCTCGTCGGCGTGTGGTGCGCGGCGCTCGCCGCGGGCGTGCTCGAGTTCGTCTGGGTCACGCACCCGCGCTGGATCTCGGCCCTGCTCGCCGTCGGGCTGGGCTGGGTCTCGGTCGCCGCCATGGGCCAGCTCACGAACTCGCTCGGGCTTGCCGCGGTCCTGGCCATCGCGCTCGGCGGTGTGCTCTACACGGTCGGCGCGGTCGTCTACGCCCGCCAGCGGCCCGACCCGGTGCCGGGCGTGTTCGGCTACCACGAGGTCTTTCACGTGCTCGTGCTCGCCGCCGCGAGCATCCACTACGCGATCGTCGCGTTCGTGGTGCTCCCGCGCGCCTGAGGCCGGGCGCTAGCCGCCCGCGGAGCCGGCGCGGTCGATGACCGCGGTCGTATTCGCTATGCAGAAGGGGTCGCTGGGCGCCGCCGCTACGACGGTCGCCGTGATCTGGGAGCCGCTTGGATTGATGGTAACCGTGCTGTGGCCGCTCGA
>DATAWZ010000180.1:0-29582 GCA_036266975.1 Solirubrobacteraceae bacterium | reverse complement strand
CACCGGCTACCGGGTCAACTTCCGCTTCCTGCCGGCCGAGCTCGGCCGCGGCCGCGGCTGGGAGTTTGGGCTCTACCGGCGCGTGCTCTCCCCGCACACGCCCACCCTGGCCTTCGTGGGCGTGCTCGAGCCCGGCCCGGGCCTGCTCGAGGTCGTCGAGCTGCAGGCGCGCTGGCTCGGCGAGGTCCTCGCCGGCCGCCTGGCGGTCCCGCCGGCGGCGCAGATGTGGCGCGCGATCGACGCCGGCGGCGAGCGGCGCTCGGCGGCGCAGTTCGGCCAGACCGGGCCCCACACCCTGCTGTGCAACCGCCACGCCTACCTGGGCGTGCTCGGCCGCGACCTGCGCGCTGCCGGGCGGCGCTCGCGGCGCCGGCGGGCCAGCGCGGGGCTGCGGCAGCGGTGGTGCCCGCCCGGCGGTGGGCGCGGCGCCCGCGATCTCGCGCCCGAGCGCGGCTCGGCGTGAGCGGCGGGGGCCTCCCGCGCCCGCGCGCGGTGCTGCTCGACGCGCTCGGGACCCTGGTGCGGCTGATCGACCCCGTCCCCGCGCTGCAGGAGGCGCTCGGCGCCCTCGGCGTCGCGGTCGACCCCGACCACGTGCGCGCCGCCCTGGCCCAGGAGATCGGCTACTACCGGGCCCATCACCTGCAGGGGGCCACGCCCGAGCGCCTCCAGGGGCTGCGCCGGCAGTGCGCGCGGGTGCTCGGTCACGCGCTGGGGCCGCCGGCGAGCGGCGTGGGGCTCGAGCCGCTGCTCGGCGCGCTGCTCTCCTCGCTGCGCTTCGAGGCCTACCCCGACGCCGTGCCGGCGCTCGCCGCGCTGCGCGCCCGCGGCCTGCCCACCGTCGTGGTCAGCAACTGGGATATCTCCCTGCGCGACGTCCTGGCCGGGTGCGGGCTGCAGGTCGACGGCGTGGTCACCTCGGCCGCCGTCGGCGCGGCCAAGCCCTCGCCGCTGCCGGTGCGTGCGGCGCTCGACCGGGCCGGCGTGCAGCCGCACGAGGCGCTGCTGGTCGGGGACACCGAGGCCGAGGACCTGCCCGCCGCGCGCGCCGCCGGGGTGCGCTGCGTGCTGATCTGCCGCGACGCTGGCCCCGGGCCCGCGGGCGTGGAGGTGATCCACACGCTCGAGGCGCTTGTGCCTATCCTGGGCACACGCCATGTCCCTCGCGACCTCCGATGAGCGGGCCGGCGCCGGGGGCGTCGTCAACCCCAGCTGGCCCTGGTGGAGCGGTGTGCTCGCGCTCGCGCTCGGCCTGGTCGCCGCCGTCATCGGCGAGCTGATCATCTACATCCCGGCGATCGCCGCCGGCGCGAACGCCCAGCACCCGAGCGCGGGCATCGAGCTCGCCTCGACGGTCGTGCAGGACGGCTGCTTCGTCGGCGCGGCGGTCTGGTGCGCCTGGCGGCTCGGCGGCGCCGCGACGTCCTGGGGCTTCGGGCTGCGCCCGACCAACGTGCGCCGCGCCGTGCTGCTGGTGATCGCGCTGCTGGTCGCCTTCTTCGCGTTCAACGCGGCCTGGGGCGCGCTGCTGAACCTCGGCTCGGACAAGCAACTGCTCAACCAGCTCGGCGTCAAGCGCGCCGCCTCGCTGAAGGCGGGCGCGGCCATCCTGGTGTGCGTGATCGCGCCGATGTGCGAGGAGACCCTGTTCCGCGGCTACATGTTCACGGCGCTGCGCAACTGGCGCGGGCTCTGGCCGGCGGTGCTGATCACCGGCGTCATCTTCGGGCTCGTCCACGGCGCCTCCTCGCCCGCCGGCGACCTGCTGCCGCTCGCCCTGCTCGGCGCCGGGCTGTGCCTGCTGTACTGGCGGACCGGCTCGCTGTATCCGGGCATCGCCGCCCACTCGATCAACAACTCGATCGCCTTCGGCGTCGGCGTCGGCTGGAGCTGGCAGATCCCGCTGCTCACGGGCGGCTCGCTCGCCGCCATCGCCGCGGCCGCATTGATGCTCCGCCGCGCCGGCGTGATTGCGCCCGGCGAGCGTCTCGCGCCGGCGTGAGTCGCCGGCGCTGGCGCCGCGCGTCCGCCGTACCCCCTAATCTGGCAGCCCTCATGCGTCGCTGCGCCGTCCTGCTCGCCCCGCTCGCGCTGCTCGCCGCGCCGCTCGCCGCGCGCGCGCAGACGCCCACCACCCCGACCACCCCGGCGCCGGCGGCGAGCATCACGCTGCGGATCCAGCACCTCTTCGGCCAGCCGTTCCTGGCCACCGGCTCCAAGCTCACGGTCCACGGCACGCTCGCCCCCTCGGTCGCCGGCCAGACGGTGACCGTCACCTTCTCGCGCGACGGACGCACGCGCGCGTCCCATACGGTCACGGTCGGCGCCGGTGGGCGCTTCGTCGTGCGCTACGCCAGCCCGAAGGCGGGGCTCGTTTCGTTCACGGCCACCCACGCGGCCACGACCACGCTCGGCGCGGCCAGCGCCACCGGCCCGGTGCGCGTGCGCTTCGTGAGCCCCAACATGCCGTTCGGCTCCCGCGGTCCGGCGGTGTGGGTCCTGCAGCGCCACCTCGCCGCGCTGCACTTCTACGTGCCGCAATCGAGCGTCTACGACCTTGGCACCCAGCTCGCCGTCGAGGCCTACCGCAAGATGCTCGGCCTGGCCCGCGTCTACACGGTCGACGGCCAGGTCCTGCGCGAGCTCTCGCGCGGGCGCGGAGTCTGGCACGTGCGCTACTCGGGCGACGGGCGCCACGTGGAGGCCGACCTGAGCAAGCAGCTGCTCGCGCTCATCAACCCGCACGGCAAGGTCTACGACATCTTCCAGGTCAGCTCGGGCAAGCCCTCCACGCCGACGGTGCTGGGGCGCTTCTCGGTCTACGAGCAGAGCCCCGGATACAACAGCGAGGGGATGTACTTCTCGAGCTACTTCATCCGCGGGTACGCCATCCACGGCTATGACCCCTCGCCGACCTATCCGGCGAGCCACGGCTGTCTGCGGCTGCCGATCAGCGACGCGATCTTCGTCTACGGCTGGCTGCGGGTCGGCACGCCGGTCGACGTCTACTACGAGGACGGGCGGGCGAGCGCGCCGATCAGCGACCACGCCGGTCCGTAGCCCGCGGCGCGGCTCACCGCCGCACGCGCACGAACCGGGCGATGTAGCCGAGCCCCAGCCCGTAGATCAGCAGCGCGCAGATCGTTTCGACGCCGCGCCGGGCCCACTGGCTGCTCGAGCCCGAGACGAGCCCGGCGAAGGGCGACTCGAGCGTGCTCGCGGCGCCGTCGATGGCGCGCTTGACCGGGTTCTCGTGGGCCTTCGGCTTGGCCGCTGCCCTCGCCGCGGCGCTGCCGCCCACGACCTCGGCCGCCTGCCCCTTGGCCGCCCCGTTGATCTGCGGGACCGCGAACAGCGCGAAGGCGAGCAGCACGCAGGCGCAGACCGCCATCGCCACCATGCGCAGCGTCCCCTCGGCGAAATTGACGGCGTTCTCGGCCATGACAGCTAGATTACGGGGGGCTGTGAGCGCCCTGGACGATCGTTCGAGCCCCGCCCGCGAGCGCCTCGTGGCCGCCCTGCGCGAGCACGCGCTGGTCATCGGCGAGGTGGTGCTCAGCAGCGGCGCGCGCGCCTCCTACTACGTCGACGCCAAGCGGGCGATCCTGCTCCCGGAGGGCTTCGCCGCGCTCTCGCAGCTGCTCGCCGAGCACGCCGCCGCTGTCGGCGCGACGGCGGTCGGCGGCCTCACGATGGGCGCCGACGCGGTGGCCTGCGCCGCGCTCGCCGGCGGCGCTGACGTCAAGGCGTTCTTCGTGCGCAAGGAGCCCAAGGGCCACGGGCTGCAGCGCCGCGTCGAGGGGCCGCTGCTGGACCGGAGCGACCGCTGCCTGGTCGTCGAGGACGTCGTCACCCGCGGCAGCTCGACGCTGCAGGCGCTGGAGGCGCTGCGCGAGCTCGGCGTGAGCGTCTGCGGCGTGGTCAGCGTGCTCGACCGCCTGGCCGGCGGCGGGGCGGCAATCGAGGCCGCCGCGGGGGCGCCGTACGTGGCGCTGACCACGATCGACGACGTCTATCCCGATCGGCCAGAACGCTGACCGTTGCGGATCGCGAAGGCGGCCATTCGGGTAGGATCGAGGTGATGCTCGCCTGCATCTACCACTGGTACATCTCGACGCTGTACGCCGCGCCGGTGGTGGCCCTGGGGGTCTGGGGGTGGCGGGCCAACCGTCGTGCGGGCGCCTCGACACCCGAGGAGCAGGCCCCCGACGAGGTCATGGCGGACGACCTCGCGTCGACCCACTCGCCGCACAGCTTCGTCTGAGCGCCGGCTGGGCCTGACCCTCATCGCCGTGGGGGTCGCGCTGCTGATCGCGCTCGGCGTGGTCGCGCTGAGGCGACACCACCACGGCAGGCCGCGCCCCAGCCCCGCGGCGGTCGCCGGCGCGCTCGCCTCGCGCCGCCAGCTCGGCCGCGGCCCGGGCTTCCGCCCGCTCGCGCGCGGGCCGGCCGTCGTCGCCGCCCGGTCGGTGGACGGGATGGGCTGCGTCGGCGCCCCGCGGATCGCCTATGCGGCGCACGTGGAGGTGTTCGCCGGCGGGCACGTCGTCGCCGTCCCGGCGGGCATCGGCGAGGCGCCGCCGCTGCGGGTCGACGGCGCCTACGTGCGCGGCGCACGCTGTGGCTACCCGCTGCGCACGACCGAGCCGACCGGGCTGATCCTCATCTCGCCGGGACCGACGCGCCCGCTCGCCGACCTGTTCGCGCTGTGGGGCCAGCCGCTCGGCGCCGACCGCCTGGCCGGCTTTCCCGGGCGCGTGCGCGGCTACCTCGACGGGCGCCTGTGGCGCGGGCCGATCGGCGCGCTACCGCTGAGCCGTCACGCCGCGATCTCACTCGAGGTCGGGGCGTTCGTGCCGCCCCACCCGCGTTACCTGTTCCCGGACGGCCTGTGATCAGGGGAAAAGGAGGTGGGCGAGCGGTGGCCGCGGCGTGGCTGGCGCGAGTGGCCGGCGTGCTCGCGCTCTGGGCGCCGTCGGCGGCGCTCGCCGACGCCGACCCGACGACCGACGTGCTGCTCGTTCAAGAGGTGTTCTATCCCTACATGCCTGGAACCTCGACGGCGCTGAGGTCCACGCTGCGGCGGGTGCTCAGCGAGATCCACGCGAGCGGGCTGAACCTGCACGTGGCGGTGATCGAGTGCCCGCTCGACCTCGGCGCCATCCCGGAGAGGTTCGGGACGCCCACGCGCTGGGCGGCGTTCCTGGAGGCCGAGCGGCGCTTCAATGCGCCGGTGGCGCTGCTCGTGGTCATGGACGCGGGCCTGGCCAGCCAGCTCGCCGGTCCCGGCGAGCGCGCTGGCCGGCGCGCCGACCGACACCCACCACGCCGCCGACGGACTGGTCGCACCGCCGTGATTGCGGTGCGGCGCATCGCCGCCGCGCGTGGGCACCCGATCGTGGCCCCTCCGCTGCCCGCGGCCGTCGCCGGCGGCGCCGGCACGACGCCGGCGTGGGCCTTCGTGGTCCCGGTCGCGGCGATGTGCATCCTCGGCGGGCGCTCGTCGTGCGCCACTCCGACGGCCCGAGCGTGCTCGCGCGCCGGCCGGAGGGCTACTGGCCGCGTGAGGCGTCAGCTCGCCGAAACGCGGCCGATCGCCGCGCTGAGCGAGGCGACCGTCTGCGCGCCGGTCAGACGCCGGACGATCCGCAGGCGCGAGTCGAGCACGACCGTGGTCGGCATCCCGACCAGATCCCAGGGGCCCTTGGTCTTGCCGTTGGCGTCGCGGACCACCGGGAAGGTCCAGTGGTACTCGCGCACGAAGCTGCGCGCCGAGTCGGCCGCGTCGTCGAAGTCGACGCCGATCACCGGGGCGTGGCCGGGCACCGTGGTCGCGTAGCGCTCGATCGCCGGCGCCTCGGTGTGGCACGGCGGGCACCAGCTGGCCCAGAAGACGACCAGCGCCGGGTGCCCGCGCAGCGCGGCCAGCGACGCGGCCGGACCGGAGAGGTGCTCATGGGGCAGCGGCGGCGCGGGCGGACGGACAAACGGCCCGCTGTTGCTGCTCGCGAGCGTGACGATGACCACGACCACGATGAAGCCCACGATCGCGAGCCCCGGGAGCCACCGACGATTCACGCGCCGAGGTTAGTGCACCGCTCAGCTGTTGAGCAGCGGCGTCACGTCGTGCACGATCGCCGACGGAGCGAAGTTCGGCTGATAGGCGGTCATCAGATGGCCGCTGGCGTCGATCCCGTAGACGACCCCGGTGTGGTTGACGAACTGGGGGCTGCTGACGTCCTGGGAGGAGCCCACGTACCAGGACTTCCAGACCGGAGCGTCCTGCGCGGCGGTGCCGAGCAGGTACTTCATCTGGCCGTTGAGCTGGTGCTCGTGCAGGAACGCGGCGACGTCGGTCGGGTTGTCGCCGTGGGGGTCGACCGAGACGGCGATCAGGCGCACGTCGGCCGCCCGCGGCCCGAGCTCGGTCATCGCCGTGTGCAGGCTCGAGGCGATCAGCGGGCACACGTCCGGGCAGTGCGTGTACAGGAAGGTCACGAACACGGCCTTGCCGCGGTCGGCGGCCACGCTCACCGGCGGCCCGCCGTTGTAGTTGTGCATCGAGCCCAACGAGGGGGCGAGGATCGGCCGCGAGAACGTCGGGCCGGCGAAGGTCGAGCTCTTGATCGCCTTGCCGCCCCCGGGCAGCGCCTGCTTGCTGGACGTGCCGGCGATCAGCGCGACGCCGCCGCCGGCGACCATCGCGACGATGAGCAGCGGAATGAGCGCCTTGAACCGCGTGCGGAAAGGGTGCGGATCGAACGGCGGCGGGACCTGCGACGACTTGCTGGGAGGAGCCTCCACGCTCATCGGCCTGGGCATTATTGCGCTGTTGCCCGGGCGCGGAGCCGCCGCCGCGCGCGCCGGCCCGTGCAAGCGCGCGGCCAGCCCTGAGCCGACATGGAGGTTTTCCCCTGCAAACCCGTGCAAGCAGGAGCCCTGCGGCGGGCGGCGAACGGACATGCCGACACCGTGGCGTACAGGGACGCCATGCCTTCTCGCGCAGCCATCACTTCGCTCGCCCTCGCGGGTTCGTTCGCCGCAGGTGCCGCTCCCGCTGCCGCGGCGACGCACGCGCTCGGCTCGCGCACCCTGGTGCTGGGCGACCGCGGCTCGGACGTGCGCGGCCTGCAGCGACTGCTCAACCAGGCCGGCTGCCACCTGCAGCACGACGGCGACTTCGGGCCGGCCACCTACCACTGCGTGCGCTGGGTGCAGCGCGGCACCGGCCTGCGCGTCACGGGGGTCGTCAGCCGGACGCTCGTGGCGGCCATCCGCGCCGGGGTGACCCAGCTCGAGACCGGCGGCGCCAGCGCGAGCACGCCGCCGCCGGCGTCCGCACCGGTCGATCCGCGCGCCACCGGAGGCGCCCAGGCCGGCACGACCACTGCGGCCGCGACCGCGCCGCAGAGCGCCAACCCGACGAGCCCGACCGACCCGACCATTCCCGCCGCGCCTCCGATCGCCGCGACCCTGAGCCCCACGGGCCTGGCCTCGATCTCGACCGCCGCGCCGGCCGCGGTGCAGGCGATGGTCGCCGCCGGAAACCAGATCGCCACGACCCCATACCTGTACGGCGGCGGACACCAGAGCTGGACCTCGCCCGGCGGCTATGATTGCTCGGGGTCGGTCTCCTACGTACTGCACGCCGCCGGCCTGCTCGACAGCCCGCTCGTCTCCGGCGCGCTCGCGAGCTGGGGCGACGCCGGCGTCGGGCGCTGGGTCACGATCTACGCCAACGCCCAGCACACCTGGATGATCATCGCCGGCCTGCGCTTCGACACCGGCGGGCTGGACGACGCGGTCGCCTCGCGCTGGCAGTCGGCGCTCGTGCCCACCGCCGGCTACGCGGTGCGCCACCCCGCCGGGTTGTAGCGGTTGCTACGTTGAGGGCGTGCCGCGCCCGCTTGTGCTCGCCGCGGCCGTCTTGGCGACGGTCGCCCTGGTCCTGGCCACGACGACCTCCGCGCGCTCGCGGCCACACAAGCCCCCGGCGCCGGCGACGTCCGCCTCGCCGGCCACCGCGACCGCGACGCTCGGGCTGAAGCTGCTCGGCCGCCTGGGCGGCTCGGGCAACGTCGTCTTCTCGCCGGACAGCATCGCCACCGCGGTGGCGATGGCCGGGACCGGGGCGCGCGGTGCCACCGCGACCGGGATCGCGCGGACGCTCGCGCTCTCCTCGCCGAGCGCCTTCACCGCCGTCGGGCGCCTGCAGCACGCCATCTCGGCCGAGCAGCAGGGCGCCGCGAACAGCGATCCGCAGGCGCCGACCCTCGACCTGGCCAACGCCCTGTTCCTACAGCAGGGCTTCGCCCTCTCCTCGTCCTTCACCGGGACGCTGCAGCGCGCGTTCGGCGCCGCGCCCCAGACCGTCGACTTCAGCGGCAACGCCCCGGCGGCGGTCGCGGCGATCAACGGCTACGTCGACCAGCACACCCAGGGGGTAATCCCCAAGGTGATCGGCAGCGTGCCCGCGGGCACCGTGCTCGCGCTGGTCAACGCGATCTACCTGAAGGCGGCGTGGGCGAACCCGTTCTCGGACTCGGCGACCGCGAGCGCCTCCTTTCACGCGCCGACGGGCACGGTCAGCGTTCCCTTCATGAAGGAGACCGACGAGCTGCCCTACAGCAGCGGCTCCGGCTACGCCGCCGTGGAGCTTCCCTACCGCAGCTCGACCCTCTCGCTCATGGTCGTGCTCCCGGTCGGGCAGAGCATCGGCCGGCTGCAGTCCTCGCTGACCGCCGGGAAGCTCGCGGCGATCGCCCACGGGGCCCGCGGCGCGAGCGTGCAGCTCAGCCTGCCGCGCTTTCACCTCAGCTACCAGGCGATGCTCAACTCCACGCTGCAGGCCCTGGGCATGACGCTCGCCTTCTCCGACGCCGCGAACTTCTCGGGCATCCACGCTCCCCCGCCGAAACTGAAGATCGGCGAGGTCGTCCACGCCGCCGACTTCACCATCGACGAGCACGGCACGATCGCGGCCGCCTCCACCGTGGTGACGATCGAGCCGACGGCCATCGCCGTGCCGCAGCACCCGGTTGCCTTCGACGCCAACCGGCCGTTCCTGTTCTTCCTGCGCGACGACACGACCGGGGCGGTCCTCTTCGCCGGGCGCGTCAGCGACCCGGCCACCGCGCCCGCGTCCTGAGCGTGAGCCGGATCGGCCGGGCCGGGCCGATCGCCATCGGCGCCCTGGTGCTCGGGGTCGGCGCGGCCTGCGGCGCCAGCGCGTCGAGCCCGACCTACGCGACGACCCCCACCGCCCCGGGCCCGATCGACCTCGCCGCGCTCCCGCTGGGCGACGGCTACGTCAGCAGCACGCCGAAGGTCGGCTACGTCGACTCCTGCATGACGAGCTTCCCGCCCACCGGCGGCGCGACCGGAGACGGGCCCTGGATCGACACCCAGACCCACACCTGGGACTCGCTGAGCAAGATCCACGTCGGCGGCGCGGTCAGCTGGCCGACCGCTTCCTACGTGGTGCAGGTCAAGGGCTCACGGCGCGTGATCCGCTTCGACGATCTGCCGATCGACCACGCCACCGGCGTCTTCCCGATCCGGTCGAGCGATCCGGCCTACCAGTACGACATGAACCCCAACCGCATCGAGGCTCATGAGCTGCACTGGAGCCTGCCCCTGCACCCCCATGCCGCACGCGCGCCCTCGTGCACCGGCGGCGGGCCTATCGGCGTGCTCGACGACGGCGTGGTGCTGTTCAACGCGCTCGACGGCGAGGGCCGCGACGCCGGCGCGCACGAGATCCTCGACGCGTGCGGCGGGCATCCGGACATGTCCGACCTCTACCACCACCACGAGGTCCCGCCCTGCATCTACGACCGCGCCCCGAACGGCAGGGCGACGCTCGTCGGCTACGCGCTGGACGGCTACGGCATCTACGTCGTCAAGAACGCCCACGGCGTGATGCCGACCAACACCTCATTGGACGCCTGCCACGGCACGACGAGCCTGGTGCCCTGGGACGGGCGGCTGACCCGCGTCTACCACTACGTGGCCACGCTCGAGTACCCGTACACGGTCGCCTGCTTCCACGGCACGCCGACCAGCTCGGGGCTGTCGACCGGCGGCCCCGGTCTGGGCGGGCCGCCGTAGCCACAGGCAGCGCTACACGGACGACGGGACCGCCGCAAGCGGCCGCGTGGCCATCGCGGCGCGTGCCTGCGCGAACGTGATCAGCCGGTGGCTGTCCTCGTCCCATAGCTTCAGCCGTACTGCGCGCAGCCCGTCCCACAGAGAGAGCGTCGGGACCTCGCGGAGTCCCGGGTTCTCGTCGTGCGCGCGCTGCAGGTTGTAGTTGGGGATCCGCGCGTTCAGGTGGTGGACGTGGTGCAGGCCGATGTTGCCGGTGAAGAACTGCAGCGGCTGGGGCAGGCGCAGGTAGGAGCTGCCGCGCAGCGCGGCGTCGGTGAAGCACCACTGGTCGGGCCTCTGCCAGTACGCGTCCTCGAACTGGTGCTGCACGTAGAACAGCCAGATCCCCGTCGAGCCGGCGAGCATCGCCGCCGGTCCCCAGACGAGCAGGAAGCTGCTCCAGCCCATCAGCCAGCACAGCAAGCCGACGACGAGGGCCAGCGCCACGTCGGTCTTGAGCACGCTGTTGCGCAGGTGCGGCCGCGCCGAGCGGGACGGCAGGCGCGGTCCGACGATCATCGCAATCACCGGGCCGAGCCCGAACATCACCAGCGGGTTGCGGATGAGGCGATATCCGAGCCGTCCGCGCGGCGAGCGCGCCTGGTACTCGCGGACCGTGAGCGTGATGACGTCTCCCACGCCGCGCCGCTCGAGGTCGCCGGCGCTCGCGTGATGGACAGCGTGGTCGTGGCGCCAGCGCCGGAATGGCGAGAGCACGAACAGGCCCAGGAACGCCCCCAGCGCGGCGTTGGCGCGCCGCGAGGGCAGGAGCGAGCCGTGCGAGCAGTCATGGAAGAGGATGAAGGTGCGCACGAGGAACCCGGCTGCCGGAATCGCAAGGACGAGCGTCAGCAGCACCGAGGTGCGCAGCGCGAGGTACATCAGGAACGAGAGCGCCAGGTAGGGAACGCACGACGTGGCGACGTCGATCGCGCTGCGTCCGAGGTGCGGCTTGGCGTAGGGCGCCAGCGCGGCGCGCCAGTCGGTCAGCGCCGGTCCCGCGTCGACGTCTGTCGGCGCTGCGGCGGTCGTCACGAACGTACGCGCCCGCGCGCGTCCTGAACTCGGTGCTCACGTCCGTTGCGGCTCTGCGACGGCCTATGGCCACCGCATGACATTCGTGCGCTCATGCGTTTGCGCTCCTGTATTAGCTCGCCGGTGGAACACGTCACCGGGGTCTGGAGCGACGCACCTGGATTGTAGCCGCCTGACGGAGCGACCCGCGCCGCTAATTCCGCGGGCGACCGGTGCTGGACGTCGACGCGTCCACGCTCGATGCGTCGAGACGGCCCGCGACGAGGTCGCGGGCGATGTCCCCGAGACGGCGATTGTGGCGCCGCGCGTAGGCCCGCAGGCGTGCGAATGCGTCGTCCACGCCGATGTGGGCGCGTTCGGAGAGGATGCCCTTCGCCTGCTCGATGATCACGCGGCTGTTGAGGGCGTCCTGCAGTTGCTGCACGACGTGGCGGGACTCGCAGGCGGCGCGCTCCTGCAGCAGCGCGATCGCGGCGAGGTCGGCCATGCCCTGCGCGAGCGGCAGGTCGCGCTCGTCGATCCGGCCGGTCACCACCCGGAACAGGTTCAGCGCCCCCGCGGCTTCGCCGCGGACCCGCATCGGAACGGCGTGCACCGACCGGAATCCCCTCTCCACCGCCACGGAGGTGAACGCTGGCCAGCGGGCGTGGTCTGCGAGCAGATCCTCGCTGAGGACCGGTGTGCCGCGTCGATGGCACTCGAAACCGGGCCCCTCCTCGGCCTGCGCCCGCAGCAGGTCCAGCGCGTCGGCGCGCTCGCTGGAGGAGGCCATCACCCGCAGCGCGCCGGCCGCGTCGGCGAGCAGCAGGCCCGCCTCCGAGCAGTCCAGGAGCTCTACGCAGCGCTCGGCGAGGTGGTGCAGGAACTCGACAACGTCGAAGTCGTCAACGATCGCATCGGCGAGCTCGACGAAGGTCGCCACGATGCGCTCTTCGCGGGTCATGTGCTCATCTCCGATCGTCGGCCATTACAGCCCGGATCTGGAGCCATTGTCAACCACCTCGGTTCTCGCGCTAGCCGTCCAGGTGCAGCCGGCGGTCGACGACGTCGCGGGCGATCTCCCGCAGCGGGCGGCCGCTGGCGAACGCGTGGGCCCGCAGTCGCACGAACGCCTCATCCAGGGCCACGGTGAGCTGGAGCGAGACGATGCCCGTCGCCTGGTGGATCTCGGCCCAGTGTGCCGGCTGCTCTGAAAGCAGGGCGTGCAGGGTGTCGGGCTCGGCCACGGCCTGCAGCGCGAGGATCAGCTGCGCGGCGACCTCCGCGAGCACGAGCCCATACGCGAGCTCGTCGGCGCTCAGCGCGCCGGGCCGCTCCCGGTAGAGCACGAGCACGCCGATGGCGATCGCGCCGAGGTGCAGGGGCAGGGCGAACACCGCCCGCACTCCGGATCGCACGCCGGCGACCGAGAAGACCGGCCAGCGCGCGAGCGCCGGGGCGGCCAGATCCGGCTCGAGCACGGCGCCACCCAGCCGCCAGGCGTCGAGGCTCGGCCCTTCGCCGAGGGTGAGCTGGAGCTCGTTCAGCAGCGCGATCCCGCGATCCGGGCCGCCGACCGAGCCGCGCAGCTCGCCGTCGACCATCAGGCACACCCCGGCTCCCTTGAGCGAAAGCAGCGCCACGGCGGCGCCGCACACGCTCTCGATGGCCGATCCGTCCGCGCCGTCGACCGCGGCCTCGATCGCCTTCCGCACAATGCTCCAGCGATCTGTCGCCACGCACCCACCATACGCGGGTGGAGCGCTGGCCGTTTGAACCGTCAGTCGAACAACCGCACGCGGCGGACATCCACGCGCTCGCCGCGGAAGGGGACGCCCTCGGCCTCGAGCAGGGCCCGCTGGCCCTCGCCGCGGGCGAGCGAGCCGTCGGCGCGGACGATCCGGTGCCAGGGCACCGACAGGTCCCGGCACGCCGAGAGCACCGCGCCGGCGAAGCGCGGCGCCCCGGGAGAGACGTCGCCGTAGGTCCGCACGAACCCCGGCGGCGTGCTTCGCACCCGCTCGAGGACCCGCTCGGCGCGATCGGAGGAGAGGGCCCGCGCCACTGACCCGATCGTACGCGGCCGGCGGGCCGCAAACCTGACCCTTCAGAACACGCCGTCAACAGCCGATAGGAGTGTGGGGACGAGCGCGAGAGCTCCCAGCGCCCGGCCAGGCCAGGCGCACCAGTTGGTGCGGAACGGCGATCTGGGAGCGCGCTACCGCTGCGGCCCGGGCAGATCGCTGCCCGGGCCCCGCGGCCCCGGCCGTCGCGCGGGCGTGCGCGATGTGCTACAGACCATCGATGGCGGTTCAGCTGCGCTTCCAGTGTGAGTTCTGCGCAGCGCGCCCGGATGCGCCCACGCAGCTCGCGCTCGAAGGCGAGGTCGGCGAACGCGTCTTCGGCGAGTACGTCAACGTCCTGCCCGGCCGCTGGCTGGTATGGGGCGGCGGCGGGCCACTGGGGCCACGCCGCTACGCCTGCGGCGAGCACCGCGGGGACCTGACCGCGTCGCTGCGGGAGCACTACGGCACCGTCGCCTGGCAGGTGTGGAAGCGACCGCCGTACGCCGAGCGCTGGCCCGGCGAGCGGCGTGCTCACCTCCAGAGCCGAGCTCGCTTCGGCTCACGCGGAATTCGTCTGCTCGACCCCTGAGAGCTCGGCGATCAGCGCGTGGTGGTCGGAGAGGGTGACCGTCCGGCTCCCGACCTGCACCTCGCGCGCGGGATCCTCGGTGCCCAGCAGCTCGCCGCAGCCGACCGCGAAGACGTGGTCGACGGCGTGGGTGGCGGCGGCGACCGGGCCCATGCCGTCGGGGACGACCGGGTCGAACAGGTTCAGGTCGCCCCCGAGGATCAGCGGCCCGGGGCCGGCCAGCGACCACAGCCGCGCCAGCTCGTCGCGGGCCCGGTCGCGCCCGTCGCCCCCACGCCGGGGCACGGCGGTGCTCAGGTGGGTGTTGGCGAGGACCAACCCCGAGCGCAGGCGCGCGATCTGCGCCACCCGGCGCTCGGGCAGGAGCCGCAGCCGCGCGCGCTCGTGCGCGACGAACGCGTCGTCGCGCACGAGGATCACGTTGGCCCCGCCGCCGTTGCTCTTGATCAGGTCGGGCCAGCGTTCCCCGATCGCACGGCGCGCGGCCGGCAGCTCGCTGCGCGAGGTCAGGGCCGCCCGCGACTGCGCTCCCGCCGCCCGGGCGAGGGGCCCGGTGAACCACGGCGGGACCTCCTGCAGCAGCGCCACGCTCCATTCCCACTGCGCGATCAGCCGCGTGTAGTGGGCCAGCAGCGACCGGCCGGCGGGCGGCTGCGAGCGCCCGTGGAACAGGTTCCAGGTCAGGACGCGCACACGACGACGAACCAGTCGCCTGCGAACAGCACCTCGCCGCCGCCGAGCTCGTCGGCCAGCTGGGCGCCGGTGAAGTAGCGCTTGTAGACACGATGCTCGGAGCCGTCATTGAGGGTGCGCTGCTGCCACCGCTCCTCGCCGGTGCCCGCCCGCTGCGCGCTGTCCACGACGACGAGCTGCGGCGCGACCCGGCGCGCCTCGGCCAGAAACGCCGCCCGCTCCTCGGCGAGCAGGTGGCCGTAGAAGTGGCCGGTGAACACGCGGTCGAACTCACCCGGAGCGAACGGCAGCGGCACCGCGTCGTCGACGACCATGCGCAGCCCCGGGACGCGCTCGGCGGCGATCGCCGCCATCGCCGGGCTCTGGTCGAGCCCGGCGATCTCGCCGCGTAGATGCCGGGTGAGAAAGCCCGTTCCACACGCGACGTCGAGCACGCGGGCCGGCGCGAGCTCGCGCACGCACGCGATCAGTCGCGCCACCTCCTGCGGCCAGCCCGGCCGTTCGCGGTCGGCGAACAGGCCGCGGCCGAGCCACCAGTCGTCGTACTCGCCGGCGCGCGCGTCGTAGTAGGCGCGCATGTCCTCGCTGAGGATCGGCACGGCCTTCAAGGGTACGGCGCCGGGCCTCAGCAGGTGGGGCGCGCCAGCTCGGCCAGGTCGACGGCGTCGGCCATCGCCCGGTAGCCGGCGGGGTTCAGGTGCACGTGGTCTGAGCCGTCGAACGCCGGGTTCAGCCGTGTCGGATCGGAGGGGTCGCGCACGGCCGCGTCGAAGTCGATGATCCCGTCGGAGAGGTGCTGGCCGCGGATCCAGGCGTTGACCTGCTCGCGCCCGTCGCGCGTCGCCGCGCTTCCCGGGGCGGTGTCGGGCGTCAGCGTGCCCAGCTGGATGCGCACGCCGGCGGCGTGCGCCTCGGCGACCAGTTGCTGGTAGGCCGTGATGAGCCGCTGGGCGCTGGCGGCGTCGCCGACCAGGTCGTTGATGCCCTCCATGACGACCACGTCGCTCACGCCCGCGAGCGCGAGCGCGTCCGCCGCGAACCGCTTCAGCCCGCCGTCGAGCAGCTGATCGCCGACGATCCCGGCGTCGAGCACCGATAGCGGGATTCCGGCGGCGATCAGCCGGCGGGCGAGGTCGTCCGGATAGCGCGAGTCGCCGTTGATCGTCGAAAGGTCTTCGCGGTAGGGCGTGCCGGCGCCCTGGTAGCCGTCGGTGAGCGAGTCCCCGAAGGCGACGACCGCGCCGGTGGAGGCGGGGGCGAGCACGTCGATCTCGTCCAGGAAGTACCACCCGGTCGAGAAGCTCGTGGTCGTCGCTCCGGTGAAGGCGCCGCCGGCGTCGTCGACCTGGTCGCCGCTGCCGGGCGGGGAGAGGTAGCTCGTCTGGCGGGTGACCACGTGCTCGGTCGGGCGCTCGATGGCGCCCGGCACCGCCACACTCACCGCCAGGTCCCGGAAGGGGGCGACGGTGAGCGAGACGGGATCGCTGACCGCCTCGCCCCCGGGTCGGATCGTGACCGTCGCCGCCCCGGCGAAGCGCACCGCCCGCTCGTTGCCCGGCGCGAGCGCGGGCCCGGCGCCGGCGGTCGCGATCGAGACCGGGCCGAGCCTCACCGGTGCGGTACCGAAGCGGTTGGAGAGGTGCACTCGCAGCGCGCTGCCCGCCAGGTGCGGAGCGACGATCATCCGCAACGTCTGGTCGTCCAGGCGCGGACGCAGCGTGCTCGGGTCGCTCGGGCTCGCCGCCCAGGTCCCGACCCAGTGAGGCCCGCAGACCTGTCGGGCGGTGAACGGGGCCGGCCCGGAGGCGGAGCCGCAGCCCGCGAGCGCGCCCAGCGCGAGCAGCAGCGCGCCGAGGCCGGCGCCACGGTGTCGAGGGCGGGCGTTCACCCCTTCAGCAGTCGCGCGATCGGCTTGGCGTCGGTGCGGATCGCCAACTCGATCCGCTCGCTGGTCAGGTGCGCAGCCGTGGCGGTGAACAGGATGCGCTCGCCGCTGCGCAGCGAGCGATCCAGCAGCCAGCGGCGCAGCCGGACCAAGCCGGCGCTCCGGGCCTGCACGCCCCGGCGCGGACAGCG
Organism: Solirubrobacteraceae bacterium; assembly: GCA_036266975.1. GTDB lineage: Bacteria > Actinomycetota > Thermoleophilia > Solirubrobacterales > Solirubrobacteraceae > DATAWZ01. The sequence goes on along the minus strand of DATAWZ010000180.1, from coordinate 12,995 downwards.
TGGGCCGCGGCAGACGATCCGCAGGGTGCCGTCGCGCGGCAGTCCCAGCACGCGCAGCGAGTGCACGCGCGTGTGATCTCCGCGCCAGGTCCAGCTGAGGATCAGCCGCACGTGCAGGCGACCCGCACGGCGGGAGGGAACCGGCGTCTCGGAGGACACCGGCACGGTCTGGACCGGCGTCTTGGCCTGCGCCGGCGTCCTCGAGGGGGTCGGCGCCGGTGGGGCGGTCGGGCTGGCCCGGATGCCGTAGTCGCCGAAGGTGAAGACCCGCTCGTCGGCGCCGGCGAGCAGGTACCCCCTGCCGTCCGGCGTGCGCGCGAGCGCGACCACGCTCGTCGGGATCGGCTGGCTGCCGGTCGATCCCCAGAAGCCCGCGTCGCCGAAGGTGAACACGCCGCCGTCGGCGCCGACCAACCAGTAGCCCTTGCCGTCCGGGGTCGCCGTGATGCCGACCACCGGCTTGTTCAGCGTGCGGCCGGCCTCCGAGCCGTACGACGAGGCGTCGCCGAGGGGGTACACGCTGCCGTCGCTGCCGGCGAGCCAGTACCCCCTCCCGTCGGCCGTCGCCGCCATCCCGACGATCGCGCCGCCCAGCGGCTCGCCGCCCTCCGATCCCCAGAAGTGCGCGTCGCCGAAGCTGAAGACGCCGCCGTCGGCGGCGACGAGCCAGTAACCCTTGCCGTCGGGTGTGGCCGCCATCCCCACCACCGGCTTGGCCAGCGGCTGGCCGCCCTCCGATCCCCAGAAGTGCGCGTCGCCGAAGGTGAAGACGCCGCCGTCGGCGGCGACGAGCCAGTAGCCCTTGCCGTCGGGTGTGGCCGCCATCCCCACCACCGGCTTGGCCAGCGTCGTCCCGGCCGGCGAGCCGTAATAGCCCGCGTCGCCGCCGTGCACCACCGAGCCGTCCGAGAGGGCCAGCCAGTAGCCGCCCCCGTCGGGGGTGACCGCCGCGCCGACCACCGTGGCGCCGGCCGCGCCCGCCGCGCCCGCCGCGAGCGCGCCGAGCACGGTCAGCGCCGCGAGCACCGCCAGCCGCGCGCGCCCGCTTCGGATCGCCTTGCTCATCTCAGTGCACCCATCTACCCGCCGGGGGCCGCCGACCCTACCGCCGGCGCGACAGGGGCGTCACGGCGTATGCTCACGCAGGCTACGACGGACGCAACGCGGCAGGGTCGCGATGGCTCAGGCAGCGGGACACGATGACGCGCAAGGCAGGGCCCTTCGGGGAGGGAGACCGGCGTCCCGGCAGTCGGCCACGTCCACCTGCCCGCACTGCGAGCTGCGCACCCTCACCGTCCGCGGGCGCTGCCCGAACTGCGGCGAGGTCAAGGATCCGTCGCGGGTGCGCTCGACCGGCGCGTCGCGCGAGCGCGCGCGCCAGCAGGTCCGCGACGACGGGCTCCCGGGGATCGTGTACGCCGCGATGACGATCGTGCTCACCCTGCTGGCCTTCGCGCTGCTGGGGATCATCCTCGCGCTGATCGTCCTCGTCGCCTCGGTCGCCTTCGCAGGCTGGCTGACGGGCTGGTTCGAGGGGTAGTCCCAGCGGGGTTGCCGGCGACCCACCGGCGGGTATATGTTCGCCCCGTGGAGGTCTGGGAGGTCGATCAGCTCCGGCCCGAGCCGTCGCGCCCGGAGGTGCTGCGCTCCGACGACGGCGCCGCTCGGGTCATCACGATGGTCATCCGCAGCGACGTGGTCCAGGAGCACGAGGGCTACGAGCACGGCTGGCTGATGGTCCTCGACGGCGCGCTCGAGCTCACCAGCAACGGCGAGACCCGCGAGGTCGGGCCCGGCATGCTCGTGCACTTCGAGCCCTACGAGCAGCGCCGCGTGGTGGCGAAGACCGACACGACCGTGATCTATCTGCTGGCGCCCTGGCCGGGACCCGGCCATCCGTCGACTGCCGCGGCCCGCGAGGAGCGGCGCGAGCGTTCGCTGCGGCGCGAGGTATGACGTACGTCATCACCGAGCCCTGCATCGGCACCAAGGACAACTCCTGCGTGGAGGTCTGTCCGGTCGACTGCATCCACCCGACCACCGAAGAGGCCGACTACGACCAGGCCGAGCAGCTGTACATCGACCCGCACGAGTGCATCGACTGCGATGCGTGCGCGGGCGCGTGCCCGGTCGAGGCCTGTATCGCCGAGCATTCGCTGGGCGAGGGCCAAGCGAAGTACCTGCAGATCAACGCCGAGTACTTCGGCCGCTGACACGCGCAACGAGCTACGACGAGCCGTCCCTGGGCGGCCGCAGCACCGCCCAGGGAGGGGCAAGCACGGCCGCCTCTACGCGGTCGCCGACGGGTCGTTTTGCCATAGGCCGAAGTCGTTCCCGTGCGGGTCTTGGCAGACCGCGAACCAGCCCATGCCCGGAATCGGGCCCGGTTCGTTGGCCTCGCCCCCGAGCTCCCTGACCCGCGCGGCGCCGGCGTTGATGTCATCGACGTCGAAGTAGACGCGCAGCCCGTGCTTGCCGGGCTCCATGTCGGTGATCGCCCCGCCGGTGTGCTCGCTGATCTGGGTCGTGTGGTACTCGAACGGGCCCGGGAACCCCTGGAACTGCAACCCGAATAGGGATCCCCAGAACGCGCGACCTTGCGCCGTGTCATCCGCGGGGATCTCGACATGCACTATCTCGCCGGGCATAGCTCTCCTGTTCGATCGTTACCCTAGACTTACGGTGCGTGCAAACTTACCAACATCCTGGGTGGTCAGCCCTGGGCGACGGCACCCGGCGCGTGATCGTCGAGCGACTCGCCGAGCGCCCGCTGGCGGTCGTCGACCTGGCCCGGGGACTGCCGGTCAGCCGGCCCGCCGTCTCGCAGCACCTCAAGGTCCTCAAGGACGCGGGCCTGGTCGTCGACCAGGCCGTCGGCAACCGCCGCATCTACCGCCTGCACCCCGACGGGCTCGCTGAGCTCCGGGCCGATCTCGACCGGTTTTGGCTCAGCGCCCTGACCGCCTACAAGGCGCTCGTCGAAGAACCCGAACAGGAACAGGAGCTCCCATGACCACGCCAGCAGCAGCCACGTCGATCCGTCACGCGATCGTCGTCCAGGCGCCGATCGCGCGCGCGTTCTCGGTGTTCACCGAGGACTTCGGCAGCTTCAAGCCGCCCGAGCACAACCTGCTCGGCGTCGCGATCGCCGAGACCGTGTTCGAGCCCCGCACGGGCGGCCGGGTCTACGATCGCGGCATCGACGGCAGCGAGTGCCACTGGGCACGGGTCCTCGCCTACGAGCCACCCGAGCGCGTGGTGATCAGCTGGGACATCAGCCCGCGATGGCAGATCGAGACCGACCCGGAGAAGACGAGCGAGGTCGAGGTGCGGTTCATCGCCGAGGCGCCGGACCGCACGCGCGTCGAGCTCGAGCACCGCAACCTCGATCGCCACGGCGACGGCTGGGAGGCCGTCCGCGAGGGCGTCGACAGCAAGGATGGATGGCCGCTGTACCTGGCCCGCTTCGCCGACGTGCTCGCCGGGTAGGTGGTCGCCCTTCTGGTCACGTCACGTCATCCGCAAGGGCGCTCTGAGCGCCGCTCTCGTCCCCAGAGCCCGCGAGGGCGACGCCGGCCTGGGACCGCCCGATCGGCGGCAGACACGGGCTCGGGTTGGCCGACCTCTGCGATCGGCGGCGAGCCGAGCGCGGGCGCCGAGACCGTCGGTCGACGGCGCGAGGTCGCGCGAACCGCAGGGCGAGCGGCGCGAGGAGTGCCAGCGCCACCGCGGTCGCGACGAACGCCAGGCGCCAGCCGGCGAGTACCCCGTCCCGGACGGTCTGCCCCGCCCGGCTGTTCGTGCCGGCGGTGAGGGCCGCCGGGGCGTTGCGCAGCGCGGCGGCGCCCGGCACGGTGGAGTGACGCAGCAGATCGGATACGCGTGCGCGGTAGCCGGTGTCGAACAGTGAGCCGAGGATCGCGATCCCGATCGCGGCGCCGATCTCGCGCGCGGCGTCGTTGACCGCCGATGCGACCCCCTGGCGCTCGGGGGTAGCGCCTCGATGATCGCCTCGGTGGGTGGGGTGGACCCCAGCCCGACGCCGACGCCGAACACCAGGAACGCCACCGCCAGCCCCCACCAGGCCGTGGCCGAGGCGAGCAGGGCCATGAGCCCGGCTGCCACGGCGACGATCGCCGCGGCGATGGCGATGATCACGCCCGGCCCGACTCGGTCCGCGAACCGAGCCGCCAGCAGGGTGAGCGGGACCACGCCGACCACGCAGGGCGTCAGCGCGAGGGCCGCGTGGACCGGCCCGTAGCCCCGGGCGAACGCGAAGTACTGGAAGGCCAGGAAGAACCAGCCGAACACGGTCCCGTAGAGCACGACGAGCGCGCCCGTGCCACTCGCGAATGAGCGCATGAGCAGCAGCCGGGGGTCCAGCAGCGGGTGCGGGACGTGCAGCTCCCAGGCGAGGAGCGCGGGCAACGCCACCGCCGCGGTCCCGAGCGCGGCGATCACGAGCGGGTCGCTCAGCGAGTGGGAGGGCAGCTCGATCGGTGATCGTGGCCAGGGTCCCGGGCAGGACGGCGGCCGCCGCGAGCCCGGGCAGGCAGCGCGCCCCCACCAGCGCCCCCGCCGATCCCGCGCGCGCCGACCACACCTGGCAGGCCGCGAGCACCATCAGGCCGAGGACCATCCCGCCCCGGCGTCCATGGCGATCAAGCAGCGCACCCATCGCAAGCACGAGCGCACCCAGGAGCACCGGGTACGCGTCAGCCAGCAGCGAGACGTCCGTCTGGGAAGCGTGGACCGACCCGGCGATCCGCGGCAGGGAGGTGGTGACGCTCGTGGTGCTGGCGAAGACCAGCGCGCTCGCGTACAACGTCGCCGCGAGGGCGAGGCGAAGGCGATTCGGATTCTCGGTCATGTCGGTAGCCTGCGCCTTGAAGCTGGGTTGAAGTCAAGGGAGAATTTCGATGACCGACGCGACACTGACGATCGGCGAGGTGGCCGGGCAGGCGGGCACGAGCGCGTCGGCGATCCGCTACTACGAGCGCATCGGCGTGCTGCCCGACCCCGATCGCGTCTCCGGCCAGCGCCGGTACACCCCCGCGGCGATCGAGCGTCTGGAGCTGCTCAAGGCGGCCAAGCGCGCCGGCTTCACCCTCGAGGAGACGCGTCTGCTGTTCGGCGATCACGACGCCGGGACCCCGGCGCACGACCACGTGCGCACCCTCGCCGAGCAAAAGCTGCCCGAGGTGGACGCCCTGATCGAGCATGCGACGCAGATCCGGGAGCTGCTCGCGCGCGCCGCGGATTGCCACGCCGAGCACCTGGACGAGTGCACGGTGCTGCAGCCGCGGGCCCCCGCTCGCGGCTAGCTGAGCTAGGCCAGGGTGGCAGCGCGGAATTGGCATTCCGCTGGGGGTGTGGTTCGTAAGTTGCGCATAGCGCAAGTCAGCAACCACACCCCTCCCGTCAGGCGGCCACGGACGGGTTGAAGCCCTCGCTCACCCCTGCGCGCGACGTGCGCCCGGGCGATCGCCCGCGAGACGCCAGTCCCAAGCCCCGCGCGACCGGCCGAGCGTGCCCCGCCGCGCAGAGCACCCTGCAGGACCGCCTCGTGCACCCGCCGGCACCCGCCCTCGGGGCACCGTCCCGTCCGGCCAGCGAGCGCGGCGCCTGCAGAGCGCACAGGTCGCTCGGCGCAACCGCGAACGTGCAGGCCGCGCCACCGAGGATGGCCGCGGTCTACCTCGAGCCCCTGAATCCCGGCCCGCCACGGCCAACCTTCAACCCTCCCCCACAGCTCCCTCAACCACGACCGCACCCCGGAGCGTGGCATCAACCGTCTAAGGGCGGCGCGCGTCGTAGCGGCGTCGCTCGCGCTTGGTCGGGCGCCCGCCCAGGCCGGCCGGCCCCGCGAGCCGGCGCAGCTCCGCCTGTCGCTCGCGCTCGGCGACGCTCTCGGCGGTCTCCTCGTAGAGGTGCGTCGCCTCGCGGGCCGACACTCGTCGCTCAGCCTCTCCGCGGACGATCACCGTCCGCCGGACGGCGCCGACCGTGATCTCGAGCCGATCGCCGGGCGCCAGCTCCCGGCTGGGCTTGGCTGCCAGTCCGCCGATGTGCACACGGCCACCCTTGACCGCGTCCGCCGCCTGCGCGCGGGTCTTGAACAGCCGCGCCGTCCACAACCACCTATCGACCCGCATTCGATGTCCGTCCGCGCGCCGCGTCCGTCGGAGCCTCCGGCACGAGCCGACCCAGAGCTGCAGCCGCTAGGTACCGCGTCACCTGATCTCCACTAGTAAGTCTTACCGATGCGCGCGGTCGACGCCGCGTACAGGATGTCGGCATGAGCACCTACATACTCCGCTTTACGGATGACGGCGCCGATGCCCACGCGGCCGTGGGCGGGAAGGGCGCCAACCTCAGCCGCCTCACCACCGCCGGTTTCCCGGTCCCGGCCGGCTTCACGGTCACGACCGACGCCTACGCGACCTTCCTCGACACCCAGGGCCTGCGCGACCGGGTCATCGCGATGATCGAGGCACTGAGCTTCGACCGCGCCGACGAACTCGAGCGAGTCACCGCGGAGATCCGCGCGCTCATCTGCAGCCACGAACTTCCGCCCCAGCTCACCGAGACGATCACCAGCGCCTACGCCGAGCTCGGCGAGGACGTGTTCGTCGCGGTGCGCTCGTCGGGCACCGCCGAGGACCTCTCCGACGCGTCGTTCGCCGGCCTGCACGACACGTACCTCGACATCCGTGGCGCGGACGCCGTGCTCGACGCGGTCCGCCGTTGCTGGGCGTCGCTGTGGACCGCCCGCGCGGCGTCCTACCGCAACACGCAAGGGTTCGCCTCGACGCATGGCATCGCGGTCGTGGTCCAGCGGATGGTCGCCTCGGACGTCTCTGGGGTCATGTTCACGGCCAATCCGATGACCGCCGCGACGGACGAGATCGTCATCGATTCCAGCTGGGGTCTGGGCGAGGCGATCGTCTCCGGGATCACCACGCCCGATGAGTTCACCGTCTCCCATCGCGACCTGCGCGTGAAGGACAAGGTCCTCGGCTCGAAGGAGAAGCAGGTGATCCGTGACCCGGTCACCGGTGCGGGGACCGTCGAGGAGGAGGTCCCGGCCGCGGATCGCGAGCGCTTCACGCTCACCGACGACCAGGTCGCCGAGCTCGCCGATCTCGGCCGCCGCGTGCAGCACTACTACGGAGAGTTCCCGCAGGACACCGAGTGGGGCTGTGCCGACGGCTCGTTCTTCCTGCTGCAGGCGCGGCCGGTCACGGGCGTCGAGCTCTCGTGGGACGCCGACTGCGAGGACTGGCAGTGGACCGCCGAGGCCGACGACGACACGGTCTGGACGCGCAGCTGGGCCGACGAGGTGTGGACCGGCGCGATCACGCCGCTGATGTATTCGTGCCGCTGCCCCGGCTATACGCGCGGCAGCGCCCACGCGCAGGAGATCTGGGGCCATCCGGACCTGGCCATGATGCGCCTGTTCCGCTACCACCGCGGCGGCGGGTTCTACAACGCCGACTTCGACGCCGAATGGAACAAGGTCGCGGGCTGGCCGCAGTTCCGGCCGATGCTGCTGGCGAACATCGCGCCGACGCGCCACCGGGAGGTGCTCGACGCGCCGTTCTCGCCGCTGCACTACCTGAAGATCCACGCGCGTTGCCTGGCGCTCGACCCCTCCCAGGGCGTGACCACGTGGTGGGACACCCTCGACCGGCATCTGCACCACTCCTTCGATGCCGCGCGGGGGCCGTCGGACGAGGAGTGGCGCCGCATGAGCGACGACCAGCTGAAGCTCGCGATCCAGAAGCAGGTCGACCTCGAGGTCCAGTACATCGTCGATGTCTGGAGCGGGTTCATGATGCATTTCCGCGACGTCATGTGCGCGCTCGCGACGATGGTCGGCGGGTGGTACACGGGCGCCAACCCGAACGCGTTCATCGACCTGATCACGGGCGCGCCGGAGAAGAGCGCGGCGATGATCGAGACCGACGCGCTCTGGGATCTGGCGCTCGAGATCCGCGCCTCCGACGAGCTGCGCCGGATGTTCGCCGAGCACGAGGGCCGCGCGTTTTTCGACGCGGCGCGCGGGACCGAGGCGGGGCGCGAGTGGCTCGCCAAGTACGAGCCGTTCCTCGCCGAGCACGGCCACCGAGGCCACGCCGACCGCGACCTGATCTACACGCGGCGCGCGGAAGATCCCGGCGTCGACTACCGGGCGCTGCAGGCGTTCCTCGCCGCCGACGCCGGCAGTGATCCCGCTGCCGGGGAGGTGCGGGTCGAGCAGCGCCGCCAAGAGGTCGTCGCCGACGTGCGGGCCAACATCCGCAGCCGGGCGTTCGGCGGCGCGCGCGTCGCGGCCTTCGACGTCGTCCTGAACTACATCATCCGGATCCTCAAGCTCCGCGACGACCAGCGCCACTACGTCGACCGACTGACGTTCGCGATCAAGCGGGGCTTCCTCGAGCTCAGCCGGCGCTGCCACGAGCGCGGGTACTTCCAGGACGACCGCGACGTCTTCTTCCTCACGCGGCGCGAGAACTTCGAGGTCCTCGACGGGATCGCGAACATGCCGCTGGCGAAGGCGAAGATCGCCGGGCGCCGACGTAACTTCGACCGCCTCAACCAGGGCGAGACGCACAACCCGATGTACCTCGTGCGAGGCCGCGACGCCGACCACGAGCTGCTGAGCGCGCCGGGCGAGGAGCTGCCCGAGGGCATGTTCCGCGGGATGGGAACGAGCAACGGCCAGGCCGAGGGGACCGCCCGGGTCGTCAAGGACCTGGGCGACATCGGCCGGGTGCGCCAGGGCGAGATCCTCATCGTCAACGCCACCGATCCGGGCTGGACGCCGGTGTTCCTCGTCGTCGCCGGGATCGTCGTGGAGACCGGCGGGATGCTCGCGCACGCCTCGTGCCTGTCGCGCGAGTACGGGATGCCGTGCGTGCACCTGCCGCGGGCGATGAGCCTCATTCCCGACGGGGCGCGGGTCCGCATCGACGGGGACACCGGCGCGATCGAGCTCGTCAGCGACGGGACGGAGATCGCGGCGGCCGTGCAGGAACCGGTCCGCTCCGCCTGAGTCACCACGGCCACCGCGCGGCGACGCGAGAAGAAGTCCAGCCAGTGGAGCCAGCCTGAAGAGCGCGGCGAGGTCGATCCCGAGCGCGGCGACGCTGGCCACGTGGATCGCATCCAGGCTGCGCAGCTCCGGCGGCTGAAGGGTGCGGGCGTGGGCGACGAGCGCGTTGTCAGTGGGACGGTGCTGACGCCGGCGAGCACGAGGTCGCCTCGAGACGGGGCAAGGCCAGCCGCGAGCAGCGCCCGCGGGACTTCGACGCGCGCGGTCACGCTGCTTGCCAGCGCGCCGGCCCATGGTGCGAGCGCGGCGCGCAGCGCCGCGGACTCGGGCTCGACGATGACGAGCTTGACGAGCGCCTAGGAGTCGCGATACGCGATGCCGCCCGACGGCGACAACTCACCCGCCGCGAGCGGTGTCGCCGCCGCGCTGCAGGGCGAGCATCTCGCTCACGAGCGTCGTGGCCGGGCCCTCGTTCGTCGCGGTCTCGAGGGCGTCGCGGTCGTGCTCCGGCGGGAGCAGAATGCCACGGCGAGTGAGGTCGGCGACCGCGATCGCGGAGGGCCGGGGAGCCGGTCGGTTCGTGGAACTCTCCATGCGTTGACCGTACCGCACCGCGCCTGGACTACGGTCGGGTTCGCCGACCTTGGTTGCCAGACAGTGGAGCGGGAGCCGGCTGTCACCGAGCGCAGCGAGGGAAACCCCTGAAGCGAGTTGACCGCCGGCGGCGCCTCGCGCTGTTGCTGCTCGCGGAGGCTGTCGCATAAACCAGAGGCGTTAGGCGACGGGCACATGCGGACTTCGGCGTGCTCGCGATCGACCGTATGAGAGACCGTCTCCCGCCCCGCGCGGCAGTGACCCAGACGATTTCGCTCGGGTCCGATCCGAGGCGTTGGGCCTGGACCACAAGAAATTTTCGCGGCTATCTCCGGGTGCCACTCCCGAAGGGAGCGGCCCTTCTCGATTACTGTCCGGCTCCCGACCCCGGCGACCTGGTCAGCGTTTCCCCGGTCGAGTCGACGGCCGCCGGCACTGAGAACCTCCGCAACTGAGCGCAGCCGCGAGGGAGTTCACGCCGCGACGTGCATCCGACTCAACTCGGCCGGCAACCCCTCCGGGGCTGCTGCTCGTCGTCCGGAGCGACAGAGCTACATGTGGGGCGTTTCGGTCGCTGCGCGGCTCCCAATGGACGTTGTCCATTCCGTATCCGAGCTGGCAGGACTACCGCTCTGGGTCGCAGTGAGCGATCCCATCTGCCGCCACCCACGTGGCCCGCACTCCTGGCTCGGGCTGCCGGCGCGGGCGGTCTTTCGTCGAGCGCTGGCGGGCCGACCACACGGAGTGGGTGGCCATGGGCTGATCGACGCCCCGGCCGGCTACGGTAGCCGTCGAGCGATGACACCGGGAAGCGTGGGTTAGGCGCGGGTTAGGCGATGAATCCCTGCTGTGTCGGTGGTCAGCACGATCAGACATCCGACTCGGAGGCGGGCATATGTCACACACACGGATCCACAACCTCTCGATCTCGCTGGACGGCTTCGCCACCGGTGAGGGCCAGAGCGCGGACGCGCCCATCGGGCATGCCGGAAGACGGCTGCACGAGTGGATGTTCGCCACGCGCTTCGGTGCGCGGATAGTGGGTGGTGCCGGGGGCAGCGCGGGCACCGACGATGCGCTCGCCCAGCAGCACGAGCCTGGGATCGGCGCCGAGATCATGGGTGCGGGGAAGTTCGGTCCGCCGGGCTGGCAGGACGACGCCGACTGGAGAGGGTGGTGGGGCCCCAACCCGCCCTTCCACACGCCAACGTTCGTGCTCACCCATCGGCCGGGTCCCCCGATCGAGATGGAGGGCGGCACCACCTTCCACTTCCTTGACGCCTCACCGGCCCAGGCGCTCGACCTCGCCCGCCAGGCGGCAGGCGGGCAGGACGTGCGCATCGGCGGCGGGCCGACCATTGCGCGCGAGTTCATCGCGGCGGGCCTCGTGGACCACATCCACCTGGTCCAGGTACCGATCGTGCTCGGCCGCGGGGTGCGGCTGTGGGACGGCCTGGAAGCGCTCGAGGCGAACTACACCATCGAGGCGGTCTCGACGCCCAGCGGCGTCACGCACCTCACGTTCACGCGATGACCCCGGCCGCGCACGCGACATAGCGTCGGGACGACGATCTCGGACGCGAGGCGGACCCGAACTGCCGGTGCGGGCGCTGTCGGAAATCGTGCAGAGCGACACGATCGTTCTCTTCTACGGCAGGGCGATCTGGGTGCCAAGGCTCGCGGTTGGGTGTGTCGGCGGAGTCAGCGCGGGTGGCCGTCGCTGACCCTGGCGGGAGGTCGCTTGCTGAATTGGCGGCCGCTGTGGGTGCTCTCGGTGTTGCCAGGTGGGGTCGTACATTCGTCGAGGAGGTCGGCGGCGCGCAACCCGGCGCGGCGCGCGACGTTTGCGTGGGCATGAACCGCTGCGGCTGGGTCCTGCTGATGCTCTTGGCGGTCGTACTGGCCGCGCCCGCGGGTGCGGCGGGCGATGCCGACTTGGTGGCGTTGCCTGACGCGGCGCAGGCCCTGACCGCGTACGACGGCTACCTGGTGTTCAGCCAGTCCAACGCGGCTGGCTCCAGTTGGCGGCTGATGGACTGGCATGCCGGGGTGATCGCGGCGCTGCCGGTAGCGGCGCGATCGGTTCCGTTTGACGCTGATGCTGGCCCGGACGCTCACGGGCATCCGGCGGTCGTGTACTCGCGCTGCGCTGGTGAGCCGGGCCCGGGTGATGGTCTGGGCCTTGATTGGACGATGGCGCGGGGCTGTCGGATCTGGCAGCTGAGCCTGCTCGGTGGCCGGCCGCGTCAGGTCACCCAGATCGGGGCGCGTGGCGCCTCAGACAGCACGCCGTCGATCTGGGATGGCGCGATCGCGTTTGCCCGCCTGAGGCCCAGCGAGCGCCCGCCGATCGCCGAGATCCTTGAGTGGCGGCCCGGAATGGGCGTGCGGCGCCTCCCGGGCGGTACCGTGCCGTGCGTGCCGGCGACGGCATGCCGCGGGGGTGGCGGGGTGCCCATCGAGGCATGGGTGGGCGCGATGGACCTCGGCGCTGACCAGCTGGCGTTCCTGTGGAACATGCAGGGCGCGAACGTCATCGGCACCAGCGCGGCCTCGGAGATGCGCGATGACCCGCTCGCCGGCACCCCGCCGCCGCGGATCGTCGACGACGGCGTCGTCGGCGGTGCGTGCGATGGCGGCCTGGCGCTCGACCCCAACGCCACCACAACCGGGATGGGCTGGATCGACGTGTCGGTGAACTGCAACCTGCTCCCGGGGAGCCGCGGGTTCGAAACCACCGCCTTTCGTTCGTTCACGCCCGTCGGGGCGCAATGGGAGCGAGCCCTACCCGACACCGGCTACCTCGTCGCGTACGCCCAGGACGGCAACCAGAGCTACTGGATGCGCTTCACGCCCGCTGACCCCACCAACGAGAACGACTACAGCCCCAGCTGCGCGCCGGCAGTTGGCACGTGCACACTGGTGATGTCCTCGAGCCTCGGTCTACGACCGCAGCGAATCCCGGCGATGCGGCGGCCTTCACCGCCGACCGAATGAACGCTGCGGACACGCGGCATCCCCGCTTGCGCCCTCGGATCTGATCGATCCGCAACCGCCGGCGACCGCGCCGACAGCCATCGCCGCCGCTCGCCAAAGCCACTCGTCCTCACACCGCGAGCTCGACCGTCAAGCGAGACTGCCCGCTTCGGCTCCAAGCCTGCCGGCACGCGACTGGTCTTCGCGCAACTCGACAGCGCCGCGCGGGTGACGGCGGCCATGGGAATCTCCCCGTAGGCGGCCATCGAAACTCCCCACTGGTGGCCACCGGATCTCCCCATGGGTGGCCATCGGATCTCCCCACGACGACGGTTCTGTCCTGATCGGCCTGTAGCTCCCGGCGCTT
>DATAWZ010000179.1:0-14245 GCA_036266975.1 Solirubrobacteraceae bacterium | reverse complement strand
CAGCCAGCCCGGCTGGGGCTCGCAGTCGCTGTCCAGGAACGCGACCAGCGGGGCGCTCGTCGCGCGCAGCCCCTCGTTGCGGGCCGCCGCCGGCCCGCCGCTGCGCTCGCGCCTCAGCATCCGCGCCCCCGGCGCGCCGCGCGCGGCCGCCGCGCGGACGGTCTCGGGATCGCCCGAGCCGTCGTCGACGACGAGGATCTCAAACACCGTCTCGCCGACCGCGCGCAGGCAGCGCTCGAGCGCGCCCGCGTCATCGTGGACCGGGATCACGATCGCGACCTGATCGGGCCCCGGCGCGGGCCCGCGGGGGAGGGGGTGGGCCACGCCGGCGTCGATCAGCCGCCGCGCGAGCGCCCCGCCGCGGCCGACCGGCGCCCCGCGCTCCCATTGGTCCACGAGCGCCGCTCCGGCGGAGCTGAGCCGCAGCAACCGCATCGGGTCCCCGCCGAGCAGCACGCGACCGCCGCTCAGCCGCCGCACGCCCGGGTCGAGATCGACCCCGAACGCGGCAGGTGGACTCAGCGCGGCGACCACTCAGCGACCGCCGCGAGCAGATCGGCGAGCCAGCGCTCGAGCAGCTGCTCGCCCAGCGCGGCCGACGCCCCGGCCGGGTAGCCGAGCACGCCCGTCGGGCTCACCGGACGGACCCCCCGCGCCCGCAACTCCGCCAGCAACGAGCGCAGCGGCGCGGTCGCGCCGGCCACGGCGCGCTCCAGGACAACCAGCTCGGGCGCGAGCGCGAGCAACAGCGAGGTCTCGGTCCGGCCGGCGTGGGCGTCGCCGACCGGCGGCGGCGAGAAGACCAGCGGGCCGCGGCCCTCGGCCTCGAGCCGGCGCCGCGCCGCCGCGAGCGCCTCGAGGTTGCCCCCGTGGGCGTTGACGAGCACGACGCCCGCGGCCCAGCGCGTCGCCGAGCGCACGAGCTCGACCACGCAGCGCTCGAGCGCCTCCGCGCCGATCGAGACGGTCCCGGGGAATCCCTCGTGCTCGCCGCTGGCGCCGTAGGCGAGCGCGGGGCCGGCGACCAGGTCCGCGCGCGCCGCGGCCAGGCGCTCGGTCAGAGAGCGCGCGATCAGCGTGTCGGTGGCGAGCGGCAGGTGCGGCCCGTGCTGCTCGGTGGCCCCGACCGGCACGGCGAGCAGCACCCGCCGCCCGTCGAGGTCCGGCCAGGTGAGGCGCTCCACTACGACAGCGCGTTCCAGCGACGCAGCGCGTCGAGCACCCGTCGCGCCGCCTCGGCGGGCTCCTGGTCCTCGACCAGCACGCGGGCGCCCGCCCCGTCGCCGCCGACGCCCGTGAGCGCGAGGATCCGCTCGTGGGCGGGAAGGTCGGGCTCGGGCGGGTCGACGATCCGCGGGCGGGGACGGTCGGGCAATCGCTCGCGCGCCGGCTCGGGCGCGCCGTCGGAGACCGAGACGCGCGCAGGAGCGGACTCGATCGTCGCGCGCCCGGCGGCGATCATGGCGGTGAGCGGCGCGCGCCGCAGCGTCGCGCTCGCGCCCTCGACCGAGAGCACCGCCGGCGCGTGCACGCGCAGCCGCTCGCGCCAGCCGCCCGACAGCCGGCGCGTGGCGATCAGCCCGTCCTGCGGCGAGGAACCGGGCTCGACCGAGACGAGCCCGAGCGCCTGGGCCGCGCCGAGCTCGGCGGCGAGCAGCGCCGGCACCGCGCCGGATCCCTGGTCGAGCCCGTGGACCCCGCACACCACCAGATCGGCTCCGGTGAAGGCACCGGCCAGCGCCCGCGCGACGTGCGGCGGCGAGGCGTCGGCGCCTGCGCCGGAGATCCGCAGCGCCCGCGCCGCGCCGGCGGCGAGCGCCTCGCGCAGCATCGACTGGGCCTCGACCGGGCCGGCACACACCGCGAGCACCTCGCCCGACCACGACTCGGCCAGGCGCAGCGCGTGCTCGAGCGCGGCCAGGTCGGCCTCGGAGGGGCCGTGCAGCTCCTCCGAGCGCAGCGCTCCGGTGATCGGATCGACCAGCGCGCGACGGGCCTGCCACTTCAGCGCGACGCCGACGACCATGTCAGGAGCGACGCAGCACGACGCCCTGGCCGCCCGGCGGGTAGCTCCAGGAGATCGCGCCCTCGCGGTTGCAGACCATGTAGCACGTGCCGCACTCGAAGCATTCCTCGTAGTTGAACAGCACGCCGCCGTCACCGAGCGGCACGAACAGGTTGGCCGGGCACGCGTGCACGCACTCGCGCGTGGAGCAGTGCCGGCAGACCTCGTTGTCGACGACGATGTGCGCCTCCGGGGCGACGTCGAAGTGGACCGTCGCCATGCGGTCCACGAAGGCGATCTCGGGCGTGCTCATCGGCGCGCCGAGCGTACCGCCTCGGGCCCGCTGCCGCACACGCCGGCCGGTGGGAAGGTCCTTTGCATAGGGATACAATGTAATTGCATGAGCAACGAGCCTGAGGGCGAGCACGACGAGACGCTGTCCCGCCGGAAGCGGATGCTCGTCCTCGCCAGCTGCTGCATGAGCATCTTCATCGTCGGGATGGACGTGACGATCGTCAACGTCGCGCTGCCCTCGATCCGCCACTCGCTGCACGCCTCGGTGTCGGGGCTGCAGTGGACGATCGACGCCTACACGCTCGTGCTCGCGAGCTTTCTCATGCTCGCCGGCTCGATGGGCGACCGCCTCGGCCGCCGGCACGTCTTCCAGGTCGGCCTGGCGCTGTTCTCGACCGGGTCGCTGCTGTGCGCGGTGGCGCCCAACCTCGGGCTGCTGATCGCCGCTCGCATGGTGCAGGCCCTCGGCGGGACGATGCTCAACCCGATCGCCATGTCGATCATCCGCAACACCTTCGAGGACCCGCGCGAGCGCGCGGCGGCGATCGGGGTATGGGGCGGCGTGGTCGGGCTGAGCATGGCGCTCGGCCCGGTCGTCGGCGGCGCGCTCGTCGTCGGCGCCGGCTGGCGCTGGATCTTCCTGGTCAACGTCCCGGTGGGGATCGCCGCGATCGTGCTCACCGCGCTGCACGTCCCCGACTCACGCGCCGAGCACGTTCGGCGGATCGACCCGATCGGACAGGTGCTGGTGATCGTCATCCTGGCCACCGTCGTCTTCGCGATCATCCAGGGGCCGAGCGCCGGCTGGTTCTCGGCCGAGATCCTCGGGCTGTTCGCCGTCTCGGCGGCGAGCCTGGCCACCTTCGTGTACCACGAGCTGCATCGCGAGGAGCCGCTGCTGGAGATCCGCTTCTTCCGCAGCAGGCCGTTCTCGAACGCGAGCCTGATCGCCGTGTGCGCCTTCTCGGCGCTCGGCGGCTTCCTGTTCATCAACACGCTCTACCTGCAGGAGGCGCGCGGCCTGTCGGCGTTTCATGCCGGTCTGTACACGCTGCCGATGGCGGCGATGACCGTCATCTTCGGCCCGATCTCGGGCCGCCTGATCGGCCGCGTCGGCGCGCGCCCATCGCTGATGGTCGCCGGCGTGGCGATGACCGCGGGCATGCTGCTGCTCACCGGGATTCAGCCGCACACGTCGGTGACGCGGCTGTTCATCGCCTACATCCTGTTCGGTGCCGGCTTCGGCCTGGTCAACCCGCCGATCACCAACGCCGCGGTGTCCGGGATGCCGCCGGCGCAGGCCGGGGTCGCCGCCGCGATCGCCTCCTCCAGCCGCCAGCTCGGCTCGACGCTCGGCGTCGCCATCGTCGGCGCGGCGGTCGGCGCGAGCGCCTCCTTCGGCGCGGGGCTCGACCCGCGCTTCGCCGCCGCGACCCACCCGGGCTGGTGGATCATCGCCGGCTTCACCGCCGCGGTCCTGCCGCTCGGCTGGCTCGCCACCACCCGCCGGGCGCGCGAGGGCGCCGATCGGGTCGCCCGTGACCGGGGCACGGGCTCTCTGGGTGCTATCGCTGCCCGATCGGGCACGAGCCCCTGAGCATCCTTGCGCCGCTCACGATCCGTCTGACAGAGTACGCGCGGGCATGTGCGAGCGGTGTGGCGTCAAGGAGCATCAGCTCCAGCTCGCCCCGGCGAGCGGTCGGGGTGCCTCTGCGCGAGGCCCGACTCAGCCGGGCGACGTGTCGCCGTTCACGTTTGTTCAGCGCACTGCCGGTAACCAGGCGGTCCAGCGGCTGGTCAAGACCGGTCCCGACGCGGGCGCGCAGGTCGTGTCGGCGTTGCGGTCGTCGGGCGTCTCGCTCGACTCCTCATTCCGGCAGCGAGCGGAGTCGTTCTTCCGGACCGACCTCTCGGCGGTCCGCGTCCACACCGGTGACGTCGCCGCTGAGTCGGCTCAGGCGGTCCAGGCGCGGGCGTACACGAGCGGCAGCGACATCGTCTTCGGCCATGGCCGATACGAGCCCTCCTCGCACGAGGGGCAGCGTCTGCTCGCCCATGAGCTGGCCCACGTCGTCCAGCAGCGCAGCGGCCCAGTGGCCGGGACGCCCTCGGGGGGCGGGCTAGCGATCAGCGACCCATCGGATCGCTTCGAGCGGGCGGCAGAACAGGTCGCGATCGACTTCGTGGCGCACCCACGCTCATCGTCCGCAGATGCGCCGCCATCGGGGCACGCAGCCGCGTCGTCAACGGACCTGGTCATACAGCGCGACGAGGACGACGACAAGGACGAGTATCACTCGTTGCCCGGGACGCTTGCCACCTACGCCAAGCGCATGAAGGCAACTGGGTTCACCGACGCTGAGATCACCGGAAACACGCTCAAGTCGACTTTCGTGCGAGAGCGGAACGACGACGGAACCCTGACGGCGCAGGGCATCGCTGACATGGACCAGTTTTACCGCGATCAGGCGATGAGCACCACCTACAGCGGCGCGTACGATATTCAAGACCTCCGCGCTGCAGGAGGAACCGTGAAGGAGCGCGATAAGGCGCTGGCTGCGGCGATGAAGGCAAACAAGAACGAGCTCTCTGGCAAGACGACGTTCCCGGAGTTTGCGAACCTGCTCAGCGGCAACCTGAAGGCATCGAACGTGGTGACCAAGACGCGGGCCGTTGGTGGCATCAACATGCAGGTGACTTATGATGAGTCGGACGCGAACCTGAAGGCGCGGCTGAAGCTGTTGGACGGCGCCGTGAAGAAGATCAAGAAGAAGGGATTTCAGGTGCCGCCGCTGGATGTGACCGTCCCGAGGTACGGGCGCAATCTGTCCATCACGGACAGCGCAATCGTCAACCCAAAGACGGGTAAGCCCGATTGTGTGCTGAACCTTGGGGCTGGCGGCAACGCGGCGGCCATCTACACCGCTCCGAATCTCATGTACCTTGGTTCGCAGGGCATCAACAACCCGCAGGAGAGGATGGACGACTTCAACCTACCTGGCAACCTAAAGGAACGCCCTGGTTTCGTGTCCAGTCAGGTGGACATGAGCGGCATGGCAACTGTGGTGCACGAGTTGGGTCACCACCTCCACTGCGCGAAAGACCCCTCGACGTTCTTCCTGCTGCACAGCACGTCATTCGCGAGCAGGGCTGCCGACGACACCGCGTGGAAAGTCAGCAGCTATGCGTCGGGGAATCCGCGGGAGTTCGTGGCGGAGGTGTTCACCGGGCTGATCTTCGGAAAGAAGTTCCCGACCGACGTGATGGACATGTACCGGGGCCTCGGGGGACCGTGACGCCGACGCGAGGCTACTCTTCGAGCCTTCCCATAAGACCCGAGGAGGAGAACCCCGTATGAGCAGCGATCCGATGTCGGTTGTCCAGAGCTTCTTCGATCAGTCCGCCAAGGGCGGCGAGCTGATCGAGGCGCTCGACGCGCACATGGCTCCCAACTGCGTCTGGGAGAACACCGGCCTGCCCACCGCCGAGGGGCTCGACGCGATGAAGGGCTTCATGCAGAGCTTCATCGATGGCTTCTCGCTGCACGCGCTCGTCGTCGAGGTGCGCTCGATGGCCGCCTCGGGGGGCAGCGTGCTGACCGAGCGCATCGACCACCTGGACTCGGGCAGCGGCGACCGGGTCGCCTCGCTGCCGGTGAGCGGCACCTTCGAGGTCTCGGGCGGCAAGATCGTCGCCTGGCGCGACTACTTCGACCCGCGGCCGTTCCTGCCGCCGGCCTGAGCGGTCAGCCGAAGGTCCGCAGGCCCAAGTAGGCGTCGCGGGCGAGGTCGCGCGCGCGCAGCCCGCTCGCGCGCAGCTCGCCCACGACGATCCCGGTCAGCCCCCGCTTGGGGCGCGGGTTCTCGACGGTGAACAGCCGCTCGGCGACCCGCGCGACGAGGCCGGGATAAAGACGCTGGGCGCGCTCGCCGAGGACGAGCGTGTGCGCGCGGCGCATCTTGCGGTGGTCGGCGAGCACGAAGCTCTGCTCCAGCCGCCGCCGGTAGCCGGCGAGGGCGGCGGTCGAGACGTCGCCGTGCGCGATCGCCTCCGCGGCGGTCAGGCCCGCGGCGTGCCCGGAGCCGATCGCGAAGTTCACGCCCTCCAGATAGATGCCGGCGGCGAGGGTCAGCCCGGCGGCGTCGCCGGCGACGAGCATGCCGTCGGTGGCGAGCGTGGGCACCATGTCGTAGCCGCCCTCGGGCACGATATGGGCCGAGTACTCGAGCAGCTCGCCACCGGCCACCATCGGCTCGATCGCCGGGTGCGCCTTCATCGTCGCGAGGATCTCCTCCGGGCGCCGCCCGCTGCGCGAGAGCCCGGGCAGCGAGAGCACCAGGCCGACCGCGATCGACTCGAGGTTGGTGTACACGAACCCGCCGCCGGCGATGTCGCCGGTCGCGCCGAGGATCTCGATGTCCATCCCGGCACGCCCGCGCACGCCGAAGCGCTCCTCGATTTTCTGGGGAGAAAGTCCGAGCACCTCTTTGACACCGAGCGCGTACTGCTCAACTCCGGAGCGCTCAATCAGGCCGGCTTCCTTGGCCAGGAACGTGTTGACGCCGTCGGCGGCGATCACGACCTGGGCGTCGATGTCGCCGTCGGGCCGGTCGGTGCGCACGCCGCACACCCGCCCGGCCTCGTCGCGGCGCAGGCCGGTCGCGGTCGTCGAGCAGATCAGCTCGGCGCCGGCGGCGAGGGCGTGGTCGGCGAGCCAGGCGTCGAAGTCGGGCCGCAGGGCGGTGGCGCCGTTGTAGGGCGGCTCGCCCCACGCGCTCGAGCGCACGTCGACGGTGATCGCCTGCGTGGGGGTCATGATCATCGTCGAGCGGCGCGTGACCCAGCGCTGCACCGGCGCCTGCTCCCACCAGCGCGGGATGATGCTGTCGAGCACGCGGCCGTAGATGACGCCGCCGTACATGTTCTTCGAGCCCGGGAACGGGCCGCGCTCGAGCAGGCACACCGAGCGCCCGGCGCGGGCGAGGGCGATCGCCGCGGCCGACCCCGCGGGGCCGGCGCCGACGACCACGGCGTCGAAGCGCGCGGCCTCAGCCATCGTCCTGCCCCAGCTGGGCGATCAGCGCGTCGATCAGCGCGCGCCCCTCGGCGACGACCGCGAGGTCGGCCATCTCCATCATCGGGCAGCTCGGATCGAGGTTGACGGCGATGATGTGCCCGGGCTGCCCGAGACCGGCGGTGTGCTGAACCGCCCCGGAGATGCCGATCGCCACGTAGAGGTCGGGGTCGATCTCCACGCCGGTGACCCCGATCTGGCGCTCCTGCTCGGCCCAGCCCGCGTCGGTGGCCACCCGGGTGGCGCCGAGCGAGGCGCCGAGCGCCTCGGCCAGGCGGGCGAGGTCGGCGAAGCCGTCCGGACCGCCGAGCCCCTGGCCGCCGGCGACGACGCGCCGCGCCTCGGAGAGCTCGACCGTCGAGGGATCGGGCGCGAGCAGCTCCAGGGGCTCGGGGTCGGGGTGGTCGGCCAGCTTGAGCCGCTCGGGCTTGAAGGCCGGCGGCTCGGAGCGCTCGTGGGCGCTGACGCCACGCACCCCCGGCTGCAGCGTGGCCACCACCGGGCCCGTGAGCCGCAGGCGGTCCAGGGCCAGGCCGCCGTGGCGCGGGATCAGGGCGGCGTCCTCGGAGACGGCCAGCGCGCCGGCGAGCAGCGGGCGCCCGAGGTTGCGCGCGAGGCCGGGCGCGAGGTCCCGGCCGTCGGGGGTCGCGGGCAGCAGGATCGTCCCCTCGTCCCGCAGGATCGGCGCGAGCGCCGCCGCCCACGCCGCGGGGCGGAAGGCGCCCGCCTCCAGACCGCGCAGCTCGCGCGCGGTGCGCAGCTCGGCGGCGGCCGTGGCGATGCCGTGCCCGACCACCAGCACACGTCCCTGAGCTTCAGCGCCGACTTCATCACCCCCCGGCGGAAGGCCGCTCTCGCGGACCGGGATGAGGGCGATCAAAGGAGCGCTCCTACGCGAGCCCCGTCGATCACCGCGGCGTGCGCCCGGCGCGGCGCGACGCAGTCACCGACGCGGTGCAGCTCGATCGGCCCGTCCTTGAGCGCGAAGTAGAGCTCCTCGCTCGCCGCCCAGGGCCCGGCGTGGACGACCCAGTCGACCTCGCGCTCCTCCATGCGCCCGCTGGGGTGGTGCAGCAGCGAGAGCCCGGATCCGGTCGTGCCCAGGACCACCATGTCGGTCGTTGCGATCACGCCGCGCAGCGCCGCGCGCACGGTGAAGCCCTCCAGGTCGAGGGTGACGCCGAGGTCCTGCCCGACGACCATCGCCGGCGTGAGGATCTCGACCTTGGCGCCGCGATCGGCGAGCAGCTCGGCCACGCTCGTGGCCTGGTGGAAGCCGAGCTCGTCGATGACCGCGACGCGGCCGGCGGGCACGGCCTCGCCGGTGAGGACCGCCCCGACGTCGACGATCGGGATCGGCGCGTCCTGGGCCCACCACGGTGGCGTCGGCCGCGCGCCGGTGGCGACCACGACCGCGTCCGGGTTGGCGGCGGTGACCGTCGCCGCGTCCACCTCCTCGCCGAGGCGGATCTCCACGCCCAGGCGCGCGCAGCGGCGCAGCTGGTTGCGGATCAGGTCGCCGAACTCGGCCCGTGAGGGCACGCGGGCGGCGAGCCGGACCTGTCCGCCGGCCGCCTCGGCGCGCTCGAGCACCGTCACCTCGTGACCGCGCTCGGCCGCGGTGGCCGCCGCCTCGAGCCCCGCGGGGCCGGCGCCGACGACCATCACGCGCCGGCGCTGGGCCGCCGGCCCGGCGGCGCGCTCGCGCTCGCGCCCGGTGCGTGGGTTCTCGATGCAGCCGAGCCAGCGGTTCAGGCCCATGCGCCCGACGCACTCCTGGTTGCAGGACAGGCACAGGCGGATGTCCTCCGAGCGCCCCGCGCGGGCCTTGCCGGCGAGCTCGGCGTCGGCGATCTGCCCGCGCACGATGCCGACCAGGTCGCAGTGGCCGTCGCGCAGCGCCCGCTCGGCCTGCAGCGGGTCCTTGATGCGCCCCACGCCGATGACCGGCAGGTCGACCGCGCGGCGCAGCGCCGAGGCGATGAACAGCGCGTAGCCGGGCGGCACCGCCATCGAGGCCTCGATCATGTGCAGCGTCGCGGTGGCCACGCCGATCGAGGTGTTCAGGTAGTCGACCTGGCCGCGGTCGCGCACGGCGCGGGCGACCTCGATGGTCTCGGGCAGCGTGATGCCGCCGTCGATCAGCTCATCGCCGCACAAGCGCACGCCGAGCGCGAGCCCGGGGCCGATCGCCTCGCGCACCGCCGCGACGATCTCGTGCAGGATGCGCGCGCGGTTCTCCAGCGATCCGCCCCAGCGATCGGTGCGCAGATTGGCCCACGGCGAGAGGAAGCCGCGGACGATCGAGGAGTGCGAGCACTGCAGCTCGATGCCGTCGAACCCGCCGCGCCGGCAGCGCTCGGCCACCTGCGCGTAGCCGGCGATCACCTCGGCGATCTCGCGCTCGCTCACCGCCCGGGGGACCTCGCGGAACAGCGGGTCGGGCACCGGGGAGGGCGCCCACACCGGCCGGCGGCTGAACATCGAGGAGGCCTGGCCGCCGTTGTGGTTGATCTGGGCGAAGATCGGGACGTCGTGCCGGTGGACGCCCTCAGTGATCGCGCGGTAGCCGGGGACGACGTCCTCGTGGAAGCCGTGGATGAGCTTCTCGTAGGGCCAGTCGCTCGGGTGGGTCGAATGCTCCTCGGTGATGATCAGCCCGGTCCCGCCGGCCGCGCGCGCGGCGTAGTAGGCCGCGTGCTGGGCGCTGGGGCGCCCGTCCTGGGCGTAGTTGGTCAGGTGGGCGCTGAAGACGATGCGGTTGGGCACGCGGACGGGCCCGACCTGCAGCGGCGTGAAGAGGTAGCGGTACTGCCCCGAGCTCACGCGGGCAGGCTACCGCCGCGTCAGCGGCGCTTGCGGCGCGGGCTGGTGAACACGAGCGTCCGGCGCCCCAGGGTGCCCGTTCGGCTGCCGACGTGCTGGTTGACCGTCAGCTCGGTGGAGAGCCGGTGGCGGCTGGAGAGCAGGTGCCGCGCGGTGGCGTCCAGACGCAGGTGCACGGTCAGCCGCCGGCCTCCGCTGAGCGTCTTGTTCTCCTGGGCCACGGTCAGCGTCCGCTTGGTCGTCTTGGTCGTCTTGGCGCTGACCGCGATCACCTTGCCCTTCTTGCGCGTCTCGACGAGCGTGAGCTTGGCCGTGAGCGCGCAGTGCACGGTGCTCGGACCGGTGCAGGCGAGCACGACCGAGGCGACGTCGCCCGAGACCGAGGAGCGCACGAGGCTGCCGAAGCCCACCGTGATCGGGGCCGGGGCGGTGACCACGGCCGTCGGCGCCGAGCGCGTGTAGCCGCTCGCGCCCGCCGCGTCGATCGCGGTCTCCAGGACCTCCATCGTCGAGCCGACGTCGGCGGCGGTGAGCGTGTAGGTCGGGCCGGTCGCGCCGGTGCTTTCGCACTCCGGGAAGGCGGCGTTGCAGCGCACCCACAGGTAGGTGTAGCCGGTCGGGGTCGGCAGCCAGGTGCCGTGGTGCTCGGTCAGGACGTCGCCCTCGATCGGCGCGCCGCTGATCCACGGGGGGGTGACGTTGGCCGGCACGAACGGCGTGCTCGTGGGGGTCGGCGTCCCGTCGATCGCCTGGCCGTCGACGTCGACCGCGGCGCACTGCTCGATCTCGCTGCAGTTCACCCCGGTGAGCGCGTAGCCGCCGGCGATCGCCTGGCTGGTCCAGCTCGTCGGCGCGGTCGGACTGCCCTCGATCGCGTTGCCGCTCGCGTCGACCGCGATGCAGTCGGTGCTCGTCGGGCAGGCGATGCCGGTGAGCGGGGTGCTGCCGTCGATATCGGTGACGGTCGGTGCGGCCGTGCCGCCCGGCGGGAAGGTGACCGCGTTGCCGTCCTGGTCGACCGCGGTGCACTGGCCGGTCGTGGGACAGGCGATGCCGGTCAGCGGGCTGCCGCCGTCGATCGGAGTGATGGTCGTCGCCGGCGTGCCCGAGCTGGAGGGATCGAACGTCACCGCGTTGCCCCGGTCGTCGACCGCGGTGCACTGCCCGCTCGACGGGCAGGCGATCGCCGCGAGCGCGTTGCCGTTGTCGATCGTGTTCGGGGAGAAGGTCGGCGGCGAGCTCTCGGGGTCAAAGCTCTCCTCCTGGCCATCGCTGGCGGCCAGCGTGCACAACTCGCCCGACGCACAGGCGATCGCGATCTCGTCGGCATAGAGGATCCCGGTCTGCTGGATGGTGGCGGGCGTCGCCGGTGTGGTCGGCGCGAACGTCGACTCGTTGCCCTCGTCGTCAACCTCCGTGCACTGGTTCGAGAGCGGGCAGGCGACGGTGATCAGGCTCGCGCCGTCGACGAACGAGGTCGGCGTCGGCGAGCTGGGGCCGAGGGGATCGAAGGTGTACTGCTGGTTGACGCCGTC
This sequence comes from Solirubrobacteraceae bacterium, assembly GCA_036266975.1. Lineage (GTDB taxonomy): Bacteria > Actinomycetota > Thermoleophilia > Solirubrobacterales > Solirubrobacteraceae > DATAWZ01. The sequence goes on along the minus strand of DATAWZ010000179.1, from coordinate 2,511 downwards.
GACCGCGGTGCACTGATTGTCGGCCGGGCAGGCGATCGCGTTCAGGCCGGTGCTGCCGTCGATCGTCGTGGGCGAGCCGCTCGGGTCGGTCGGGTCGAAGCTGACCTGCTGGCCGCTCTCGTCGACCGCCGTGCAGTTCCCACCGGCCTGGCAGTCGATCGCGGTGAGCGTGTCGTTGCCGTCCAGGTCGGTGTCGGTCGCCGCCGTGGTCGGCGTCCCGGGGTCGAAGGTGGCGACGTCGCCGCCGAGCTCGGCGGCGCACAGCGAGCTCGACGAGCAGGCGAGCGGACCGGGGAACCCGGAGCCGAGCGACTGGGGCGCGGGCGGGCCCGGGGCGGCGGGATCGAAGGCGATCGCCGAGGGAGTGCCGTCGTAGGCCGTCGCCACGCACTCGCCGGCGCTCGGACAGGCCACGCCCTCGATGTCGATCGGCGCCGTCGCGAACGGGGTGGGCTCGGTCGCGCTGAGCGCCAGCGGCGAGGTGGTGACCGTCACCTGGACCTCGTCGCCGGCGGAGTCGACCGCGACGCACGGGCCCCCCGAGGGGCACGAGACGCCGGCCAGCGCCTGTTGGCCGTCGATCGGCTTGGCGACCTTGCCGCTTGGCGAGGCGGGATCGAAGGCGATCGCCTCGCCGTCGCCGTCGACGGCGAGGCACTCGCCGTCGGCCGGGCAGGCGACGCCGGTCAGCACCTGGCCGGGGTCGATCGTCGCCTGCGTCGAGGCCGGGCTGGTCGGGGAGACGGGATCGAAGGTGACCTCCTCGCCCGCCTCGCCGACCGCGGTGCACTGCGCCGCGGACGCGCATGAGACCGCGATGAGCGGGTGGCCCTCGTCGATGTTCACCGGGGTGGGCGGGGTCGTCGTCCCGGGGGCGAAGGTGACCTGCTGTCCGGCGCCGTCGACGGCGGTGCACTGCGAGGCGGTCGGGCAGGAGACGCCGGCGAGCGACTGGCTGCCGTTCTTGCCGATCGTGAAGGGCGCCGCCCACGTGCGCTGGGCCTGCGACGCCGGCGCGGTGGCGAGCACCCCGACAGCCACGCTCGCCAGCGTCACGACCGTCCGCCTGATCTGCCTGCGTGCCTCGTTCACCGCGCGACCCTCCGCTGTCGACCGGGCACAGCTTATGGGCAGCGGAGGCGGGCCGTGGCGGTCAGTGTCGCGCGGTGACCGCCGGCCGGTCGATCGCGGCCTGCACGCTGTCGATGTCCCCCTGCTCGTCGGTCGCGCAGCCGGGGAGCGCCGCGGCGAGGTAGTCGGCCTTCACGCGCCGCAGGAGCGTGACCAGGCGCCGCGCGGTCGTGCGCTCGGCGCTGGAGCCCGCCGTGGCCACGGCCCCGTCCAGCGACCGGGTGGCGGTGGCGTCGGCGCGCAGCCGGCGAACCGCGGCGGCGACGCTCGCCGGCGGCTGGACGCGCGCGCTGGCGGTGCTGAAGCGGGCCGCGTACTGGTCGGCGCGGGCCTTCAGCTCGTCGTAGGTGAGGTGCTGGGTCCGCTCGAGCTCGGGGAGCTGGCTCGTCTCCCGCGTGAGCGTGTGGCAGTCGGCGTCCTCGCGCGCGGTCCACGTCGCCAGGCTCACGTGCGAGCCGCCGCCGCAGCCGGTGAGCAGGAGGGTCAGAAGCGTCGCGGGCAGGGCGGTACGCGTGAGGCCGCGGCAGGCGATGCCCCTGCGGTCCCAGGTGCGCCGGCCCTTCAAACCCGGCGCTCAGACGGCGACGGCTGCGCGGGCCAGCGCCGCGGCGGCGCGCCGTCCCTCGAGGATCGCCTCCAGCGCGGTGCGCGGCGCGAGCGCGTCGCCGGCGCGCGCAAGCTCGGTGTCGGCGAGCAGCGGGTCGGGCAGCCGGTGGCCGCAGTCGACCAGCGCGACCGCCTCCTCGCGCAGGCGCTCGGCGGTCAGCGTGTGCTCGAGCTCGACCACCCGGCGGCGGACGGTGAGCACCCGTACGCGGCGCACGATCGCCACTCCCGCCTGGTGCAGGCGCACGTTGGCGGGCGCTAGATCACCGGTCAGGCTCAGCAGCGTGCCGGCGACGCCGTCCGGCGTGAGCAGCGCGACCGGCCGGTGCGGCGCGAGCAGCTCGGCCACGGCGATCCCGGTCGGCCCGCCGATCGGATCGAGCACCGCGATGCGGCCTTCGGGCAGGCCGCCGCCCGGGTCGCCCTCCCTGATCGCGGCGAGCACGTCGACCGCGGTCTGCGCGATGGCGCCGCGGACGACCGTGAACGGTCCGAGAGGGCGGGCCACGCTGCCGGTGCACAGCACCACGGCCGTCGCGGCGCGGCACTGGAGCTCATCGGCCTCGTGGCTGGTGAGGAGCTCGACGCCCGCCGCCCGGCACTCGCGCTCGAGCCAGTCCGCGAGCAGGGCCAGGCGCTCGCGACCGGGCTGCAGCGCGGCCAGGCGCAGCATGCCGCCGAGCTGGGGCTCGCGCTCGACCAGGCGCACCCGGTGCCCGGCCAGCGCGGCGACCCGGGCGCACTCGAGGCCCGCCGGGCCCCCGCCGACCACGA
>DATAWZ010000178.1:0-15953 GCA_036266975.1 Solirubrobacteraceae bacterium | reverse complement strand
GCGAGCTCCGTGCGCGCCCGGCCCTGGGCGCGGTCGTGGCGCGCGAACGGCCGCTGCAACTCGACCCGCAGCCGCTCGGGTCCGAAGGCGTCGAGCAGGCGCCGGGCGGTGGCCTCGTCCTGGACGCCGTGGCGCGCGCAGCCGGTCAGGCACACCAGGCCCTCGGCATGCTCGAGCACGAACTCGAGCGGGACGACGGCGCCCAGCAGGTCGCGCCGCGTGGCGCGCTTCCCGCCCCCGACGATCGAGGGCGGATCGTCGGCGGTGGGCCCGCGCGTGTCGCGATGCGCGCGCGTGATGATCCGGCACAGGCCCGCCCAGCCGCGCGCGTCGGCCACGAGCAGGGTCAGATGGCGGCCGTCCTCGAGGCTGACCTCGGCGCCGTGCAGCGCCCGCAAGCCGAGCGCGCCCGCGCTCACCGCCCACTCCATCGAGCCGGCCACCGAGTCGTGGTCGGTCAGGGCCATCGCCGAGTAGCCGTGCGCCAGCGCGGCGGCGACCAGCTCCTCGGGCAGCGAGGTGCCGTCCAGGAAGGAGTAGGCCGAGTGGGTGTGCAGCTCGACGTAGCTCATCGCCGGGACGCGGCGTTCACCCCCGCTGTCCGAACCACCCCCCGTTCTGCAGGTCGTGGAATACCACCAGGTTGCGCCCGCAGGCGGTCACCACCTCCCAGTAGCGCCGGCGCACCGGCTGCTCGGTCCACCAACGATCCTCGACCAGCCAGGACTCGCGCACGTACTCGATCGTGCGCGCCCCGACGCGGCGGGGCGCGCCGTCGGCGCCGGCGTCGACGGCGACCTGCCGGGGCTGGCCGAGGAGGGCGGACATATACGAACATATGTTCGCACACGGCGGGACGTTCAGTCAGGGGCTCTGGAGCTCAGCACGCGGGCCCCTCCCACGGTGTGAGCATCACCCGGCGCTCGGGCACGCGCGAGTCCTCGTCGACGCACACGACACGCAGCGCGGCATTGGTGCCCGCCGTCGCACGCGCCTGCGCGACCCCCTCCAGCAGCCGGGCGCGGCGGACCGCCGCCGAGTCGCCCAGGAGCGGCCGCGGGGTCTCGCCGCCGGCCGGGGCGAGCTCCTCGGCGGCGAGGGTGAGCTCCTCGGCCGGCGCGGGCAGCAGTGCGAGCCGCCCGGCGAGCGCGAGCCGCATCCGGTCCGGATGCGAGAGCGCGCTGCGGAAGACCACCTTCTCGCGCCAGGTGCCCCCCTCGACCAGGCGGGCGGCGAGCACGGCCGAGCGCACGGGGCGTCCGCGCCGTTCGGGATGAGCCAGCAGGCGATCGATCAGGACTCCCAGCGCCCGCTCGAGGACCTGGCCGGTGGCCGCTTCCTCCAGCGCGAGCGAGGCCCGCACGCGGCGCAGGGGGGAGCGGGGGACCGGCGGTGCGTCCTCGCCTCGCGCCAGGCGCCAGGCGAGCACCCCGTCGGGCCCGAAACGGTCGGCGAGGGCCTCGGCCGGCAGGGCGGCGAGCTCGCCCAGGGTGAGGATGCCCAGTCGGGTGAGCGAGCGCACCAGGCGCTCGGTGCGGGGGCGCAGCGCGAGCAGCGTCACCTCCCGGCCGGAGAGGTAGTCGCGAGCCGACCCGGCGACCGTCTGCGGTCGCTGAGCGCGGGCCTGTAGGGCGGCGGCGAGGGCGCAGAAGCGCGTGGGGGCCATGCCGATGCGCGCGACCGCCGTCGTGCGCATCGCCCGCTGGGCGGCGAGGAGCACCCCGGTCTGGCCGCCGTTCAACCCGTACAGGGGGCGGGCGTCGAAGTAGGCTCCGTCGGAGAGCTCGACCGCCGCCCCGATCCCCTCGAGCGTCGCCGCGGTTCGCTCCCAGGCCTCGGTCACCCCCACCGGATCGGGGGTGACCAGCTCCAGCGAGGGGCACCGGGCGAGGGCTTCGCCGAGCATCATTCCCAACTGCACGCCGAAGGACTCGGCCGCTCCGGACACTTCGCCCACCCGCGGCGCGCCGCCGGGCAGGGGGGCGAGGGCGACCGCCCGGCCGGCGAGCGCCGATGGTCCGCCCGCGGCGACGAGGAGCTCCAAGCGGGGAAGACGCACGCAGACGATCATCGAACGTATGTTCCCATATGGGTCGGATGTAGGCTCTGCCCATCGTGCTACCTGCCCGCGACGAACTGCACCTGTGGCGGATCGACGCCGCCGGCGCGACGCCGCCCGAGCGCCGCGAGCGCTCCCGCAGCGCCTGCGAGGCGATCCTCACCGACTACCTCGACGGCCCGCCGCTGATCGTCCGCAATCGCACCGGCCGTCCGCATTCTGAGCCCGCGCAGGCCGCCGGGCTGGCCTTCAGCAGCTCGCACTCCGGCGCGCGCGCGGTGCTCGCCGTCGCCCGTCGCGCCGCCGTCGGCGTGGACATCGAGGTGCTCGCGCGCCGCCGGCGGATCGTCAGCGCCGCGCTGGACCCGGCCGAGGTGGACCGTGTCCAGGGGGCCGACCCCGCCCAGCAGCTGGCGCTGTTCCTGCGCCACTGGGCGGCCAAGGAGGCCTACGTCAAGGCGCTCGGGACCGGCTTTCACGGCATCGAGCCGCGCGAGGTCCCGGTCGCGATCGAGGACGGGCGGATCACGCTGCGCCGCCCGCGGGACCGGCGCCGGTGGTCGCTGGCGGCGCTGGATCCCTGGCCGGGCGTGGTCGGCGCGGTCGCCGTGAGCGGCGAGCCTCTGGCGATCTCCACCTTCGACACGGCGCCCTGACTGGCGCGCGCCCTCATGGGGGGCCTGGGCGCCTCGTTTTTTCTCCTCTATCATCGCCGCCATAAGCAGCGTTGATCCGCCCATTCCCGAGGAGGAGGGGGGCCTCACCCTCACCACCGAGCGCACCAGCGGGGGCGGCCGGATCACGCTTGCGGGCGAGCTCGACCTCTCCGGCGCCGGCGACCTGGACCGCGCGCTGCTCGAGCTGCAGGCCAGCGTTCCGCGCATCGTGGTCGATCTCGCCGGGCTGCGGTTCATCGACTCGACCGGCCTGCGCACGCTCATCCAGGCGCACGTTCGCGCCGAGCGTGAGGGTCAGGAGCTCGTGCTCGTGCCCGGGCCGGACTCGGTGCAGCGCGTGTTCGAGCTCACGCGCACGGTGGACGTGCTTCGCTTCGAGCCCCGCTGAGCGCCCGCTCCGGGCCGTACTCTCAGCGCATGCGCCGATTTCCGCTCTGGCGGATCTCCGAGCCTCCCCCGCCGCTGTGGGCGGGACTGGTGGCCGCCGTCGCGCTCGTGGCCGCCTGCACCGGGGTGATCTACCCGCTCGCCCACGCGGCGCCGGTCGTCTCGCTGGGGGTCGTCTACCTGCTCGCGGTGCTGATCGTCTCCTCGAGCTGGGGGCTGCGGCTGGGGGCTCTGACGGCCCTGCTCAGCGCCGCGGCGTTCAACTACTTCCACCTGTCGCCCGTCGGGCGCTTCACGCTGCGCGACAGCCGCAACTGGGTGGCGCTGATCACCTTCGTGGTCGCCGCCGTCCTGATCAGCTCGCTGGCGGAGCTCGCCCGCGAGCGCGCGCGCGAGGCCGAGCAGCGGCGCGCCGAGGCTGACCTGGCCGCCGAGCTGGCCCGGCTGCTCCTCGGCGGCGGGCGCCTGGAGGACTCGCTGCCTGCCGCCGCCCACCGGATCGCCACCGGCCTGGGGCTCGGCTCGGCCCCGCTGCAGCTCGGCGAGGTGCAGGCCGGCGAGCGGCGCGTCGCCTTCCCGCTGTGGGAGGGGCCGCACCGGCTGGGCACCCTGCTGGTGCCCGCCGACGCGGGCGAGCCCTCGCTGCGGCGCGTGCAGGAGCGCGTCGTGCCCGCCCTGGAGGCGGTCCTCAGTGCGGCCCGGGACCGCGAGGCGCTCCAGGGCGAGGTCGTCGAGACCGCCGCACTGCGGCGCGCCGACGATCTGAAGACGGCGCTGCTGCGCTCGGTCTCGCACGACCTGCGCTCGCCGCTGACCGCGATCCAGGCCGCCGGCGACGCGCTCGCGTCCTCGGCGATCCAGGAGGACGAGCGCGAGGAGCTGGTCGCGGTGATCAGCGGGGAGTCACGGCGCCTCGGGCGCCTGGTCGACAACCTGCTCGACCTCTCGCGCCTGGAGGCGGGGGCGGCCGAGCCGCATCGGGAATGGGTCTCCCTGGAGGAACTGGTCCACAGCGCCGTCGACGAGCTCGGCGGCCGGCCCGACCAGTTCAGCCTCTCGCTCGACCGCGACCTGCCGCTGATTCAGGCCGACGCGGTCCAGCTCGAGCGCGCGCTGGTGAACGTCCTGGAGAACGCGCGCCGCCACGGCGAGGGCCATCCGGTGTCGGTGCGGGCACGAGCGGTGCGGCGGATCTCCGGCGGCGCCTCGGGCGAGCGCGTGATCGTCCGCATCGTCGACCGCGGGCCGGGGATCCCGGCCGCCCAGCTCGAGCGCGTCTTCGAGCCCTTCTACCGGGCCGGCAGCGCCCGCGAGGGCAATCGCGGGTCGGGCCTGGGGCTCGCGATCGCGCGCGGCTTCGTGGAGGCCAACGGCGGTCACATTCACGTCGAGTCACTGCCCGGCCAGGGCGCCTCGTTCGTGCTGGAGCTCCCGCTCGCGGAGGCCGAGGTCCCGTGAGCGCAGGGGCTCCCGCTTGAGCGACGCCCGCCGGGTCCTGGTCTGCGACGACGAGCCGCAGATCCTGCGCGCGCTGCGCGTCGTCCTGCGCGAGGCCGGCTTCCAGGTCGTCCCCGCCGAGACCGCCGCCGAGGCGCTCGACCGCGCCGCGGTGCGCCCGCCGGCGGCGGCGATCATCGACCTGGTGCTCCCCGACGGGGACGGCGTCGACGTGTGCCGGCGCTTGCGCGAGTGGACCGACATGCCGATCATCGTGCTCTCGGCGGTCGGCGACGAGGAGCAGAAGGTCGCGGCCCTGGAGGCCGGGGCGGACGACTACGTGACCAAGCCGTTCGGGGCGCGCGAGTTGGTGGCACGGCTGCAGGCCGCGCTGCGGCGCGCGGGCTCGGGCTCCGGAGAGCCCTCGATCCGCGCCGGGGACCTCGAGATCGACCTCGCCGCGCGCGCGGTCCGCCTCGCCGGCGTCGACGTGCACCTCACGCCGATCGAGTTTGACCTGCTGCGCATGCTGGCGCGTAACCGCGGGCGGCTGCTGACCCATCGGATGCTGCTGAGCGAGGTGTGGGGGCCCGGCTACCTGGAGGACGTTCCCGCCCTGCGCACCCACATCGCACGGTTGCGGGCCAAGATCGAGCCCGAGGATCCCCAGGCGCCGCGTCACATCCGCACCGACCCCGGCGTCGGCTACCGCTTCGGCGACTAGCACCCGCGGCCGGGCACGCGACGCCGTCCGGGCGCCGTCACGAAATCGTCATACCGGCGCGCGCAATCGTGACGGGACCGTCACGAGCGGCGCCCAATGATGGCGACATGGACGTTGTCGCCATCGCACTCGGGATCTTCATGTTCGTGGCGCTGCTGGCGCTCATCGAGGGAATCGACCGGATTTGACTACTCCGCTGGCATACGTCGTCGCCCACATGACCGGCGCCGACCTGTTCGGGCTGATCGTGTCGATCCTGGTGATCGGCTACTTGCTCTACGCGCTGCTGCGCGGCGAGAAGTTCTAGTGCCACCCGGAGTGCGGCCATGACCTTCGCCGGTTGGTTCACCATCTTCGCGTTCGTCGCCCTGCTCACCGCGGGCGCGATCCCCCTGGGCAACTACCTCGCACAGGTGTACACCGGCGAGCCGGTGTTCCTCTCGCGCCTGCTCGGGCGACCGGAGCGCTGGCTGTACACGATCCTGCGTGTCGATCCGCGGCGCGGGCAGAACTGGAAGCAGTACGCCCGCAGCCTGATCATCTTCTCGCTCGCCGGATGGCTGCTGCTGTACCTCATCCTGCGTACGCAGACGATCCACCCGTGGGCCTCCTACGGAGGGACCAAGTTCCACTCCGGCACGTGGGACGTCACCTTCAACACGGTGTCGTCGTTCCTGACGAATACCAACTGGCAGTTCTACGGCGGGGAGACGACGCTGACGTACTTCAGCCAGATGGTCGGGCTGACGGTGCAGAACTTCCTCTCCGCGGGCGTCGGCATCGTCGTGGCCATCGCCCTGATCCGCGGCATCGTCGGACGCTCGGGCTCGTCGCTCGGCAACTTCTGGCAGGACATCGTTCGCACGATCCTCTATGTGCTCCTGCCGATGTCGATCATCATCGGCCTGGTTCTCGTCTCGCAGGGGTCGATCCAGAACATCGCGCATTACCTCACGGTGAAGGGCATCAGCAGCCTGGGGCAGACGATCGCCATGGGGCCGGTCGCCTCGCAGGAGGCGATCAAGCTGCTCGGCACCAACGGCGGCGGGTTCTTCAACGTCAACTCCGCGCACCCGTTCGAAAACCCCACGGGCTTCACCAACTTCCTCGAGATGCTGGTGGTGCTGATCGTTCCCGCGTCGCTCGTGTTCTGCTACGGGCGCATGGTTGGGGCCCGCCGCCAGGGCTACGCGATCTACGCGACGATGATGGCGATGCTCCTGGGTGCGGTGATCGTGTGCTACATCGCCGAGGCCCACGGCTCGGCCGCCCAGCATGCCGCCGGACTGCACACCGGCGTGATCAAGGGCTCAACCGGCGGCAACTTGGAGGGCAAGGAACAGCGCTTCGGCGTCGCCGGCTCGGCCCTGTTCGATGTCGTCACCAGCGTCACCTCCTGCGGGGCGGTCAACAGCGCGATCGAGTCGTTCACCGGCCTGGGCGGCGCGATACCGTTCGCCAACCTATCGGCCAGCGAGGTCATCTTCGGCGGCGTCGGCACCGGCATGTACTCGATCCTGCTCTACGTGCTGCTCGCCGTGTTCATCGGCGGGCTGATGGTGGGGCGCACGCCGGAGTACCTGGGCAAGAAGATCGAGGCGCGCGAGATCAAGCTCGTCTCACTCGGCCTGCTCATAACACCGCTGAGCGCCCTGTTCTGCACGGCATTGGCGACCGCGACCGCGGCGGGCCGCTCGTCGATAGCCACCGTGGCGGGGACTGGGCCGCAGGGCTTCTCGGAGACCTTCTACGCCTATCTCTCACAGGCCAACAACAACGGCTCAGCCTTCGCCGGGTACACCGGCTACGAGCAACCGGCCGCCGGAAGCCTCGGTGCTCACGGGATCAAATTCGCCGACATCCTGGGTGGCTTCGACATGATGTTCGCGCGCTACGCGCCGATCCTGTTCGCGCTCGCCGTTGCCGGGGTGCTGGCCGGCAAGCGCTACACGCCCGCCGGCCTGGGCACGATGCGCACCGACAACGTGACCTTCGTCGTGCTGCTCATCGGGGTGATCATCCTCGTCGGGGCGCTCACCTTCTTCCCTGCGCTGCTGCTCGGTCCGATCGTGCAGGCGCTCACCGGACACCTCTACCACTGACATGAAGCGAGACTTCATCACCGCCGCGATCGCGATCGTCGTGTTCACCGTCCTGCTCGGGGTCGTCTACCCGCTCGCCATGACCGGCGCCAGCCAGGTGATCTTCCCCGGGAACGCCAATGGGCAGAAGATCTACCGCGACGGTCAGTTGGTGGGCTCGGCGCTCATCGGGCAGAGCTTCCGGGAGCCGGTGTACAAGGACGGCAAGGAGGAGATGTCCGGCGGCAACCCGGTGACGGCGCCCGACCCGCGCTACTTCCAGACCCGTCCGTCGGGGACGACGCCGGCCGACAACGCCGCCGCGACGACGTTTGCCAACTACGGGCCCAACGGGGTGAACACCGAGCAGTACCTGGCCGCCAACCTGAAGGCCTATCTGCAGATGGACAAGCCGTATGACCCGACGCTGACCGCGAAGCAGGTGCCCGTCGACGCGATCGACACCTCGGCGTCCGGGATCGACCCGGACATCTCGCAGGCCAACGCCTGGATCCAGGCACACCGCGTCGCCGCGGTGCGGCATCTGCCCCTGAGCACGGTCATGCGCCTGATCTCCAAGTACACAGGCGGACGCGGCCTGGGCTTCTCCGGTGAGAAGACCGTCAACGTCCTGGAGCTCAACCTCGCCCTCGACCGACTGACCGGAGCGCACTGAGCATGTCGAGCATCCCCATCGTCACCGAGAAGCGGGCGATCTCGCTGTTCCAGCCGGAGATCGTCCGGCGCGCGACGATCGACAGCTTCCGCAAGCTCGACCCGCGCGTCCAGGTCCGAAACCCCGTGATGTTCGTCGTCGAGATCGGCGCGCTGATCACCACCGTGGCGTGGCTGATCCAGGTGTTCGGGGGCAAGCCGCTCGGCGGTGGCTCGGACCCGTCGTGGTTCACCTTCACCGTCAGCTTCTGGCTGTGGCTCACCGTCGTCTTCGCCAACCTCGCCGAGGCATTCGCCGAGGGTCGCGGCCGCGCCCAGGCCGACACGCTGCGCAACATGCGCAAGGAGACCGTCGCCACCCTGCGCGACGGCTCGATCAAGGCCGCCAACGAACTCTCGCGCGGCGACGTCGTCGTGGTAGAGGCCGGCGAGCTGATCCCCGGGGACGGCACGGTGATCGAGGGCATCGCGATGGTCGACGAGTCCGCGATCACCGGTGAGTCGGCTCCGGTGATCCGTGAGTCCGGCGGCGACCGCAGCGCGGTCACCGGGGGCACGCGGGTCACGAGCGACCGGGTCGTCGTGGAGATCACCCAGGAGCCCGGGCAGTCCTTCCTGGATCGGATGATCTCGCTGGTCGAGGGCGCCGAGCGGCGCAAGACGCCCAACGAGATCGCGCTGAACATCCTGCTCGCCGGGCTGACGCTGATCTTCATGATCGTCGTCGCGACCTTGCGCCCGTTCGGGCTGTTCGCCGACACGAGCATCTCCGAGACCACACTGATCGCCTTGCTCGTCGCACTCATCCCGACCACGATCGGCGCACTGCTCTCGGCGATCGGCATCGCCGGGATGGACCGTCTCGTACGCCGCAACGTGCTCGCGCTCTCCGGTCGTGCGGTCGAGGCCTCCGGCGACATCGACGTGCTGCTGCTCGATAAGACCGGCACGATCACGCTCGGCAACCGACAGGCCTCGGAGTTCATTCCGATGCCCGGCGTCAGCGAGGCCGAGCTCGCCGAGGCCTCGCAGTTGTCCTCACTGGCTGACGAGACCCCCGAAGGCCGCTCGATCGTCGTGCTGGCCAAGCAGTATGGGATCCGCGAGCGGGAGCTGGAGTCGATCGACGCCGAGTTCGTCCCGTTCACCGCCCAGACGCGCATGAGCGGGGTCAACCTCGACGGCCACCAGCTGCGCAAGGGCGCCGCGGATTCGATCGTCGCCTTCGCGGAGGGCGAGGGCGGCAAGGTGCCGCCCGAGCTCTCGCCGCACGTCGACCGCATCGCCCGCGAGGGCGGCACCCCGCTCGTCGTCGCGCGCGACAGCCAGATCCTCGGCGTCATCTACCTCAAGGACACGATCAAGCAGGGGATGCGCGAGCGCTTCGACCAGCTGCGCGCGATGGGGATCCGCACGGTGATGGTGACGGGCGACAACCGCCTGACCGCGGCCAAGATCGCCGAGGAGTCCGGCGTGGACGACTTTCTCGCCGAGGCGACGCCCGAGGCCAAGCTCGCGCTGATCAAGGACGAGCAGTCCGGCGGGCGCATGGTGGCGATGACCGGCGACGGCACCAACGACGCTCCCGCGCTCGCCCAGGCGGACGTCGGCGTGGCGATGAACACCGGCACTCAGGCCGCCCGCGAGGCCGGCAACATGGTCGACCTGGACTCCAACCCGACCAAGCTGATCGAGATCGTAGAGGTCGGCAAGCAGCTGCTGATCACCCGCGGCGCGCTGACCACCTTCTCGATCGCCAACGACGTCTCGAAGTACTTCGCGATCCTGCCGGCGATCTTCATCTCGACCTACGCGACCGGCGCAGCGGGATCGAAGGGCCCACTGCACGTGCTCAACATCATGCACCTGGGCGATCCCCGCTCGGCGATCATCTCGGCGGTGATCTTCAACGCGATCGTCATCCCGCTGCTGATCCCGATCTCGCTCAAGGGAGTCCGGTACCGAGCGATCGGCGCGAGCGCGCTGTTGCGGCGCAACATGTTGATCTACGGCCTGGGGGGCGTCACCTCGCCGTTCGCCGGTATCAAGCTCATCGACCTTATCGTGCACAACCTGCTCGGTGCGTAGATGTCGACGACGGCCGGTGAGCGAGGGCGCTTGAAGGTGTTCCTCGGCATGGCCGCTGGCGTGGGCAAGACCTACCGGATGCTCCAGGAGGGCCAGGCCGAGGCCGAGGCCGGCCGGGACGTCGTCGTCGGCCTGCTCGAGACCCACGGGCGTGCCCAGACCGCGCTCCAGGCCCAGGGGCTCGAGGTCATTCCGCGCCGGCGCGTGGTCTACCGCGATACGCCGCTGGAGGAGATGGACCTGCCAGCGATCCTGCGCCGGGCGCCGCAGCTGTGCCTGATCGACGAGCTCGCGCACACCAACGCCCCGGGCGTCGAGCGCCACAAGCGCTTCGAGGACGTCCAGGACGTGATCGGCGCCGGGATCGACGTCTTCAGCACGGTCAACGTCCAGCACGTCGAGAGCCTGGTCGACCAGGTGGCCCAGCTCACCGGCACGCGCGTACGCGAGACGATCCCCGACGCGGTGCTCGCCGCGGCCGACGAGATCGTGCTCGTCGACCTGACCCCGGAGGCGCTCATCGCCCGCCTGCACGCCGGGAGGGTGTACCCGCACGAGCGCATCCCCGCGGCGTTGTCGGGCTTCTTCAAGATCGAGAACCTCTCGGCGCTGCGCGAGGTCGCGTTGCGGCAGGTGGCCGAGGACGTCGAGCGTGGACGGCTGGTGCGCGAGCGCCCGGCGCCCCGGCGGGAGGACCGGCTCCTCACCAGCGCCGCGCCGCAGGCCATCGGTGAGCGGCTGTTGGCGCTCGTGAGCCTCTCGCCGCGCTCCCAGCGGGTGGTCCGCCGCGCCTGGCGCTCGGCCCAGCGGCTCGGCGGCGAGCTGGACCTGCTGTGCGTGCGCCCACCCGGGACCGAGCCCGACGCCGACGAGCGCGAGCAGCTCGAGGCGCTGCGCCGGCTCGCCGCGGTGCTCGGGGCGCGGCTACTCGTCGAGGACGGCGACGACGTCGCCCAGGTCGCGGTCCGCATCGCGCGTGAGCGCGGCACGACCTACGTGCTGATGGGCACCCCGCGTCCGCGCAACGCCTGGCGGCGGCTCACCCAGCCGGCGCTGCCCTTCCGGCTGCTGCGCGACCTGCCCGGCGTGGACCTGCGCATCGTCGCCGACCGCGCGCTGCTGGCCTCCGAGCGCGAGGAGGAGGCCGAAGAGGCGACCGAGGCGCAGACGCCATGAACGGGCTTGCCGCCGCGCTGATCGGCGTGGCCGTGGTGGTCGGCTCGGCCGGCGGGTGGGCGGTGGCCGCGCTGCGCCGGCGCCACGCGCTGGGCACCGCGCGCGCCGCGCGCCGGATAGCCTTCCCGTTCACCGCCGAGGCGCTGGCCGAGCCCGCGCTCGGGGCGGCGCTGCGCATCGCCCGGGCGGAGGGGTCGACGCTGCTGCCCGTGTACCTGGCGATCGTGCCGCGGTCGCTGCCGCTCGAGTGCGCGCTGCCCGCCGAGGCGAGCACGGCGTTCGCCGTGCTCGAGGCGATCGAGCACCGGGCGGCGCTCGCCGAGGTGCCCGTCGACGCGCGCATCGAGCGCGGGCGCACCGTGCGCCACGCGCTCGCGCAGCTGATGGCCAACGAGCGCTGCGAGCGGATGGTCGTCGCGGCGGCGGGCGAGCGCGACGGCGCCGGGCTGCACCCGGACGACATCGCCTGGCTGCTCGAGCGCTCGACGGCCGAGGTCGTCGCGGTACGTCCCGCGCGCGACCCTTCCGGCGGGCCGGTGATGGCCGGACGCACGCTGCGCCGGCCCTGGCGCACCAACGGCCGCCGCCGCGCCGCGCGCGTCCGCGCCTAGCGCCGCGGCGCCGGCGTCTGAGCCGCGGGAAGCGCCGAGACCGGGGGTGTGGGGAGTTACTCCCGCTATGCGTGACTAACTCCCCACACCCCCTCGCGGAACGCTAATTCCGCGGCTTTCGACGAGGCGTTCAGACCGTCGGAGTGCCCGGGTGGACGAGCACGAACAGCAGGCCCACGATCACGAGCCCGACGGCCACCGAGATGAGCATCACCATGTCGAGCACCGTCCGCTCGCGCAGCGGCCCGCGCTCGCCACGCATGCTGCGCAGCCACGGAAGTGGGATGCGGTGGTCGTTCGGGTCGACGCCGCTGACCAGCGCGAACATGCGGTCCAGCCAGGCCAGGCCGCGGCCGATCACCCAGGCGCCGATGATGATCCCGAACAGGACGACTGCGAACGCCGTGAGCGTGGGCTGTGCGCCGCCCTGGACGAGCGAGCCGACGTACAGGAAGCCGAGCGGCAGCCCGATCCACATCATCATGCTGCCGAGCGCCATCGCGAGGACCAGGCCGTAGGCGGCCGCCCGCCGCTGGCGCGGCCCGAGCGCCGGCGGCGCGGGGCGCGAGGGCCGGCGGTGCGTGCCGGTCGCGCTCACGAGAGAAGTCCCTCCGGGCCGCGAACGAGCAGGCGCGCGAGGGCCCGGGCTGTGTGCTGGGGGTCCAGGCGGCCGGGCTCGCTGAGGACCGCGCGGACCGCGCCCTCGGCCACGCCGACCAGCACGTGGGCGGCCAGGCGGGAGTCCAGGGCGTCTTCGCCGGCGTCGACGAGCGCCGGGAGCCACTGCGCGACCAGGCCGCTGAGCACGTCGACGTGCAGCATGCGGTTGCGCTCCACGCGCCGGGCCACGGCGTCCGACGCGCCGGAGCCGAGGATCACCCGGTAGGTCTGCGGCTCGGCCGCGACGTCCTCCAGGAATGCCTCCAGGCAGGCCCGCAGCGTCTCCTCGGGTTCGTCGCCGGGCCGATCGGGCAGCGCCTGGGCGACCTGCTGGAGCAGCCGCTGCTCCTCGCGGTCGAGCAGCGCGCGGAAGAGGTCCGGCTTGGAGTCGAAGCAGGCGTAGACGACCGGCTTGCTGACGCCGGCGCGCTCGGCGATCGCGTCCATCGACGTCCCGTCGTAGCCGCGCTCGTGAAAGAGGGCGAGCGCCGCGTCGAGCACCTGCGGGCGGCGTCGCTCGGGGCCCAGGTGGGCCGCCCGCGGGCGGGGGGTGGAGGGGGCCGCGCTCATTCCTACCAAGGGTAGCAAATTCCTACCGCTGGTAGCAAGTCCTGTTTCGCAAGCGGTCCTGCAGGCGCGACCGGCAGGGCAGCGGATCGGCATGCTCTGAGCTGGTCCGCAACCTTGCGCCCGTTCGCGCTGTTCTTGACCTGCGTAATGCCCCGCCGCCCCCGTCTGACCACCCTGCTGTGCACGCTGCTGTTCGCGGGGCTCGTCGCCGTGCCGGCGGCGGCGCTCGCGCGCTCGCCGCTCCGCGGGCACGCACACAAGGCGGCGGCCTCCAAGTCGAAGTCGAAGTCGAAATCGAAGACCAAGACCAAGGCGAAGCCCAAGCCAAAGCCGGCCCTGTCCGTCGACGAGTCGCGCGCGATCTCGTCCTTCACGGCGATGCAGAAGGTCTACTACCTGCCCACCGCGCGGCTGTACCGCGGCGCGAGCGGGGCGGCCTACTCGGACCTGTGGCCCTTCTCGCAGGGGTTCTCGGCCACCGTCGACATGGCGGCTCTGCCTAACGAGCACCAGGTCTACCGCTCGAACCTCGAGGCCGTCCTCGGCGGCCTGAACGAGTACTGGGCCTACGGCTATACCCCGCCGATCGGCTACCTGGCCGTGGTCGGGGCGCCTAAGCGCACGACCGGGGTGCGCTACTTCGACGACAACGAGTGGATCGGCCTGGACCTGGTGCGACTGTACGTCCAGGACCACCTGGCCGAGCTGCTGCCCCAGGCCGAGAAGATCTTCTCGTTGGTCACCGCGGCGTGGGACAACACGACGAGCGTCGCCTGCCCGGGCGGCGTGCCGTTCACCGACCTGACCGTCAACGGCGATCGCAACACGGTGACCAACGCTCCCGGCGCCGAGCTCGGGGCCGAGCTCTACGAGCTGACCGGCGACGGCAGCGACCTGGCCTGGGCGAGCAAGATGTACAACTGGGTGCGCTCCTGCCTGCTGCAGCCCGACAACCTGTACTCGGACCACATCAATGGCCAGGGGCAGATCGACTCGACCGAATGGACCTACAACCAGGGCTCGATGATCGGGGCGGGGGCGATGCTCTACCAGGCCACCAAGGACCCGACCTACCTGGCCCAGGCGCAGGCCACCGCGCAGGCCGCGATGACCTACTTCACCGGCGCCACGCTCGACACCCAGCCGGTCGTGTTCAACGCGATCTACCTGCGCAACCTGCTCTTCCTGGGCACCGAGCTGCCCGCGACCGCGGGCGACTCGGGTGGCAATCCGAGCCCGACGACCACCGGGCCGGACGTCTACGCCCCGTACGCGCAGGCCTATGCCAACGACATGTGGACCAACGTGCGCGACCCCGCGAACGGTCTGTTCGACGCCGAGCCGGGAGGCGGCACGCAGCTGCTGGACTCGGCGGGCATGGTGCAGGTCTACGCGATGCTCTCCGAGCCCTTCTCGCTGCTGTTCTGAGGCTCAGGGCCCGGGGGCCAGACCTCTGCCGTGCGCAGCGAGGAAGTTGCGGCGCGCCTTCGCGCGCCCGGGGATGGTGACTGGGCGGTTGGGCAGAGCGGGCATGGCGGCTGGGCGGCCGGGTGCCGCGGCCAACTCGGCGGCGGTCTGCACGGCAGCCGTCCAGGCGCTGGCTACGTCCATTCCCTGGAGGAAGTGCCGCCGGGCGAGGAGGTTGGTCATGGCCTGCTCACGCTCGTGGGAGTCCACCGAATCCGTCAGTGCCGCGACCGTGGCCTGCTTCCCCAGCGCGGCACTGAGGGCCAGTGTCCCGGCGGCGAGCCCGTCGGCGAACGACTCCAGCATGTACGGGGTCCGCTTTGCGTAGGTGTCGGCGAAGACCTGCTTGTCCTTCGCCCCGAGCAGCCCGCCCACGGTGATGATCTCGTCGCCGAGGTTCTCGATGACCGGGCCGGCGATGCGGTCGTAGTCTCCGGCGGCCAGTTGCTTGACCGTGGCGTAGGCCGCCCAGGCGTCGAACCCCTGCTTCCCCGTCGTTTGGTGTTGCGGCGCGTCCCGGGAGGAGCGCCCTGTCGCTGGCCTCGACGTTGTCGATCAAGCTGATCGACTTGGCCGCGACGTCGACCATCACGTTCTCGAGATTGATCTTGCCGACGAAGCGATCGGCGTTGCCGAGCATGATGTCGGCGGCGGCCGCCCTCCCGAACATGGTCATCATCTCCGCGTCATACAGCAGGTGCTGGGAGACCGAGCCCGCGCGCAGCGACCGCATGCCGAACTTGCCGCCCTCGGTCTGCGGCTGACCGAACGCCTCCTGGAGCTCGACGCCCTCGGCGAAGCCGTAGACCAGCACTCCGTTGAGGGCGGCGAGGTCGGCCAACAGGCCCTGGGTCCGCGGGGTCTGCAACGTGGCGCCGTCCGGGAGGGCCTCCGCCCGGGCCTTGATCTTCTGCGCCTCGGCCGCGTCGACCGGCCGCGCCTGCGGCGCCTGGGCCGTCCAGAGGCTTCGGGCGCCCGCGGTCGCCAGCGACAGGGCTTTGGCGGCCACGTTCGTCTCGGCGAGGAAGTCCTCCCCCGCCTTGACGACGACGGGCCGACCGCCGTCGCCGAAGACGAGAACCCCGATACCGCCGCCCTTGCTGTGCTCGACCTTCGTCGCGCCGTCCCAATCGGTGCCGTTGACCGCCATCCGCTGCACGACGACCGGCGCGCAGCCGATCGGCATCCGCTGAACGGGCGGCCGCGGCGGCCCGGCGCTCGCCAGCATCCTCGCGGTGGCCGCATTGCCCGCCGTCCGCTGCAACGCCAGGATGGCGCCGGCCCGCCCCGGCGACCGGCCACCCCAGGCAGGGTGGCTGTCGCTGCTCGAACGGCCCGGCT
>DATAWZ010000177.1:0-6085 GCA_036266975.1 Solirubrobacteraceae bacterium | reverse complement strand
TCCTGAGCGAGGAGCCGGCCGCGGCGCAGGCGGCCCGGAGGGCGCGCGAGCAGCTGCTGGCCTGGCACGATCGCTTCTCGCGCTTTCTGCCCGGCAGCGAGCTCTCCACGCTCAACGCCGACCCGCGGGCGGAGGTCCCGGTCAGCCCGCTGATGGCGCGCCTGCTCGAGGCGGTCGTCTGGGCCGGTGAGTTCTCCGGCGGCTTGGTCGACGCGACGCTGGTGGGCGAGATCGAGCGCGCGGGCTACGCCGGGCACTTCGAGTCGACCTCGCTGCCGCTGGCGGAGACGCTCGCGGCCGCCCCGCAGCGCACCCAGAGCGCGGCCCGCGCCCAGGCCCGCTGGCGCGAGATCGACGTCAACCGCGAGGCGGGTACGGTGCGCCGCCCGCCCGGGGTACGGGTGGACAGCGGCGGGCTCGGCAAGGGGCTGTTCGCCGACATCGTGGCCGAGA
This sequence comes from Solirubrobacteraceae bacterium, assembly GCA_036266975.1. GTDB lineage: Bacteria > Actinomycetota > Thermoleophilia > Solirubrobacterales > Solirubrobacteraceae > DATAWZ01. The sequence goes on along the minus strand of DATAWZ010000177.1, from coordinate 5,632 downwards.
CGCTCGCCCCCCACGCGAGCTTCGCGGTCGACTGCGGCGGCGACCTGCGGCTGGGCGGCGCGGGCGAGGTCGAGCGCGCGGTCGAGGTCCGCAGCCCGTTCGCCGGCGAGCTGCTGCACACCTTCGCCCGCCGCGGCGGCGGGGTGGCGACCAGCGGCATCGGCAAGCGCAGCTGGCGCGACGGCGAGGGCCGGCCCGCCCATCACCTGCTCGATCCGGCCACGGGCCGCCCGGCGTTCACCGGGGTCGCCCAGGTCACCGCGCTGGCGCCCACCGCGCTCGAGGCCGAGGCGCGCGCCAAGGCGGCGCTGCTCGCCGGCCCGGCCCGCGCCGCGGACTGGCTCGCGCATGGCGGCGTCGCGGTCCTCGACGACGGCACGGTGCGCGTGCTCGAGCCGCCCCGGTCGCTGACGCTGGGCGGGGTCCGGGTCCAGCTCCGCCCGCCCTCGCCGTGAGCGTGGGCAGGTCGAGATTCGCGATGCAGGAAGGGTTAAGGGCCCGAGGCGCTCGCCCGCCCCCGAGCGCGCGAATCCACATGGTCAGCCGGTGGCCGTGGCCACCGCGCGCGAGGGCCGGCTCCCGCCGCCGGTGATCCGCCAGGCGAGCAGGGTCAGCGGCGGCACGGCGACGATCCCGATCATGACCAGGAACCACGCCGATCCGGCGTCGCTGCCGGCGCCGATCGCGTGCACCAGGCCGAGCAGCCAGGCCAGCGCCGTGAAGCGGTGCAGCCGGCGCCAACGGGCGGCGCCGATGTGCCGGCGCGCGTAGTAGCCGAGGCCCAGGAAGGCCAGGCCGTAGCCGGCGATCACGCCCAGGCCGGTGAAGAAGCTGCGGTAGTTCAGGTCGAAGGGGATCACGATCTGCAGCACCGAGGGGTGCACGTAGCTGTCGCCGAGGAGGGCCAGGCCGTGGACGGCGATCGCCGCCAGCGTGGCCAGGGCGAGGACCTCGTGCGTGACGCGCAGGTCGCTGGCCCGGAAGCGCCTGAGCACCTTCATGCCCATCATCAGGCCGAGGCTCACGGCCAGGCTCGCGAGCACGAGCGCGGCCGTGCCGGCGGCGCGGCTGGTGATCCAGAACAGGTAGCGGCTGGGGTCCACGGTCATCACGGGCTCCTCGGTCGAGTGCCCATCCAGGGTCGGCCGGCGCCGTGAGCGACGGCGCAAGAGGAGCTAAGAGCGAGCTAACAGCCGCGCTCAGCGGCGCTGCTCGGCGCCGGTGCTCGGGCTGAGCAGCGTGGCCGCGGAGGACCTCGTGACGCGACGCACGACCCCGGGGAGCAGCAGCCGCGCCGCGGCGGCGAGCGCGTACGGTCGGGGCACGTAGCGCTCGGCGCGCCGGCCCAGGCCGGCCTGCACGATCGCCTCGGCCCCGCGTTCCGGCGTGGAGACGATCCAGCGGGTGAGCGCCCGGTCGGTCAGCTCGCGCTGGGGGAAGCCCTCGGTGGAGATGAAGCCAGGCAGGACGAGGCCGACGTGGACGCCGTTCGCGGCCTCCTCGGCGGCCAGGGCGTCGCTCCAGCCCGCCAGCGCGAACTTCGAGGCCGAGTACGCGCCGCCGCCGGCGCGGGCCACCCGGCCGGCGGTGCTCGACACGTTGACGATCGCGCTCGGCGCGCTGGCCCGCACGAGCGGCAGCAGCGCCTCGGTGAGGCGCACGACCGCGTCGAAGTTGATCTCCATCGTGCGGCGCACGTTCGCGTAGCCGCCGTCGGCGAAGCGGGCCCGCCAGGCCGCGCCTGCGTTGTTGACCAGCAGGTCCAGCCGTCCGTGGGCGCTCTGGACGTGGTCGCGGATGCGCTCGGGCGCGTCGTCCTCGAGCAGATCGGCGGCGATCACCTCGGCCCCGGGGCCGAGCTCGCTCGCCAGCGCGCGCAGCCGCTCCTCGCGCCGGGCGACGAGCACGAGCGCAATGCCGGGCTCTCGGGCCAGGCGGCGCGCCGTGGCCTCCCCCAGCCCGCTCGAGGCGCCGGTGATCAGGGCGACGGTCACGTCGCAGTTGTGATGAGGAACAACATTTCTTCGGTGTGTGTCAGGGCGACAACGGGTAGCTCTCCAGCATGGTTCCCGTCGCAAGGCGGGGGCGCAGGGCCGCTGCGGCGCTGCGCCCCCTCATCAGGCGCTCAGAAGATGCTATTGATCACATCCTCACCGAGGCCGATGCCCGCGCCCATCTCCATCGCCCGGCCGAAGCCGCTGTTCAGGAAGCCGCCGAACATGCCACCGCCGCCGCCTCTGCCGCCGCCTCCGAACATGCCACCGCCCCCTTGGTAGGCGGGCTGCTGCTGGTAGACCGGTTGCTCGTAGACGACCTGTTGCGGGGGCGGAGCCGGAGCCGGCGCGGGAGCCGGCGGGGGCTGGCTGTTCTGGACCTGCGCCCACCCGTGGATCGCCTGGAGCAGGTTGTTGACCTGCATCTGTTCGCCTTGGACGGTGAGCGCGAGCTGCTTGAGGTCCAGAAGCCACTCGCGGGCGTTCTGGTCGCCCGACTGCGAAGCGGCCTGGAGCTTGCCGGCAAGCCCCTGAACCTCCTTGGCCACCTCCTGAAACTCGTCCTGGAGCTGCTGATACTGCTGATCGATCATCTGGATGTCCATGAACGGATCCTTGCAGGTCCGCCGGGCGCCGCGCGTCTGGCGCCTTCGGCAACGGGAGTGATCGCATGAGAAGCCTGCACCCGCTTCCGGCCGTCAGCTTGCTGGAGCACGATCCCGACATGGCGGGCTCGGTGCCCGCCGACCGCCTGGACTCGGCCCGACGTCATCTCGTCTCCCGCACCAGCGCGGTGCGCGTGGGCGAGTGGACCGCGGGCGAGCGCGACGTCGGTCCGGGCGGCGGCGCCGGTCTGCTGATCCTCGAGGGCGTGACCGTGCGCCGCACGCGCATCGGCCCGCGCCGCACTGCCGAGCTGCTCGGACAGGGCGACCTGCTGCGCCCCTGGCAGGACGGCGGCGGCTCGGCGCACTATCCGACGCAGGGCTCGCTGCAGGCGCTCGAGCCGCTGCGGCTCGCCCACCTGGATCTCGAGTTCCTCTCGCGGGCGAGCGCCTACCCCGAGATCCTCGCGTGCCTGACCGCGCGCGCCCTGGAACGGGCGCGGGCGCTGTCGATCGCGCTGGCCGTGGCCCAGATCCCCTCGCTGCAGGAGCGGCTGCTGGTCACGCTGTGGCACCTGGCCGACCGCTACGGGCGCGTGCGCCCGGACGGCGTCCTGGTGCCGCTCAAGCTCACCCACGAGCTGCTCGCCGAGCTCTCGGCCGCGCAGCGACCGTCGGTGACCACGGCGCTCGGCGCGCTGCGGGGGCGCGCCCTGATCACCCCCGAGGGGCGCGGCTGGCTGCTGCGCGGCGATCCTCCGACGCTGCACGTTCGCCACACGGCATCCGTGAACGGAGGGTCCTGAGGGGCCAGCGGCGCGGGTCGAGACGACCCGCTCGCAGGCCGCCAGAGCGCTGTGGCGGCACGCCCCGACAACCCCGCTCCGGCGCCGTGCCGCGGTCGCCGGGAAGCGGTGGGCGGGGCCCCTTCGGGCCCGGCTGACGGCCCCGGCCAGGCCGCCGACCCCGGGTTGTCGGCAACCTTCCTTAGTATTCGGCGCTGCCAGAACCGCGGCCACGGAGGGAGCTTGGCCCTTGACCCCGCACGCGGGGAGCATATGTCGATGAGCGCGACCGGTCGCCCGGGCGCTTCGTCGAGCGCGCCCGCACCCTCCGAGGACGCCGACGAGGGCAGCGCCGCGGCCCCCGCCCGGCGCGAGCGGGAGCCGCCCGATCCCGACGCCGCGCGGGCCAAGCGACGGCGCACGCGGCTGCGAATCGCGCTGTTCGGCGCGCTGATCCTCGCCACGCTGACGCTGCTGATCGTGCTGGGCCACCCCGATCGGCTGTGGTCTCGGGTCCGCCACGGCCAGGCGAGCTGGCTCGCGCTGGCCGCCGGCGTGGAGGTCATCTCGCTGCTCGGCTACGCGCTGTCCTTCCACGTGCTCGTCGGCGAGGGCACCGAGCGGATGAGCCGGCGCTTCTCGCTGGAGGTCACGTTCGCCGGCGTGGTGGCGACCAAGCTGATCGCCGCGTTCGGCGCCGGGGGCGTGGCGCTCAACGTGTGGGCGCTGCGCGCCGCCGGGCTCGCCCCGCGCGAGATCGCCGAGCGGATCGTAAGCCTGATGGTCACCCTCTACGCCGTCTTCATGGCCGCGTTGCTGCTCACCGCGCTCGGGCTGTGGTCGGGCATCCTCGCCGGCTCGGCGCCGACGGCCCTGACGCTGATTCCGGCGCTCATCGGCGTCGCCTTCGTGCTGTCCGCCGCGGCGCTGTTGCGGGCACCCATGGGCGTCGCGCGGGCGCTGAAACGCGCCTCGCGCATGCGCAGGCCCTTCGGGCCGGCAGCGCGGCTCGCGGGCGGGGCGGTGGACGCGGGGCGGCGCGGGATGGTGCGCGCCGTGCGCGCGGTGCGCGACCACCCCCAGGGCCTGGTCGGCGCGATCCTCTACTGGGGCTGCGACGCGACGGCGCTGTGGGCGTCGGTTCACGCGTTCGGCTCGCCGCCGGCGCTCGACGGGGTAATCGTCAGCTACTTCGTGGCCCAGCTGCTCGGGGCCCTGCCGGTACCGGGCGGCGTCGGCGTGGTCGACGGCGGCCTGGCCGGCGCGCTGATCGCGTTCGGCGCCTCGGGCACGCTCGCCGTGGTCGGCGTGATCACCTACCGCTTCATCTCCTACTGGCTGCCGACCATCCCCGGCGCGATCGCCTACGCGAGCCTGCTGCGCCGGGTGGAGGCCTGGCGCCAGGCCGACGAACCCGAGCCCGCGGCCGTCGAGGCTTAGCCGGACCCGCTCAAGCCGCACCGATGTGCGGTCGATGGGGTGTCTGGCATGGGACGCTCCACCTCGTCAACGCTCCTCTCGGTCGCCGTGCTCGCGCTCTCCGCCGCGGCGCTGCCCGGGACGGCCGACGCCGCCGCCCGCTCCAAGCACAAGGCCCGCTCGAGCTCGCACAGGCGTTGCACGACCAAGCACGGCCACCGGCGTTGCACGACCGTCCACTCGCGGGCCCGCCGCGTCACGCGGACCGGCAGCGACGGCGTCGCCGCCACCACCCAGATGTCCTCGGGCATCCTCGTACTCAGCTCCAACCCACTCCCCTCGCCCGCTCCCGCGGTCCCCCTGAACATCGCGTGCGCCGGCGAGGACCTCGTCCCCACCAGCGCGGACATCGTCGCCGTGGAGACCGCCACCCTGTGCCTGATCGACCAGCAGCGCGAGCAGGCCGGCCTGTACCCGCTGGCCGCCAACCTGGACCTCGAGGTCTCCTCGAGCGACTACAGCGAGCAGATGGTCTCGCAGGACTTCTTCTCGCACGTGCCCCCGGACGGCGAAACGCTGCTCTCCCGGCTGACCGCCGCCGGCTACGTCTCGAGCTCCGCCGACGCCTACGTCATCGGCGAGAACATCGCCTGGGGCGCCACCTCGAGCTCGACCCCGGCCGAGACCGTCGCCAACTGGATGGCCTCGTCCGAGCACCGCTCCAACATCCTGGACCCGACCTACCGCGACACCGGCATCGGCGTGGACCCCGCGCTGCCCGCGAGCGTCGCCCCCGCTCTGGCGGGTGCGACGTATACCGAGGACTTCG
>DATAWZ010000176.1:0-25661 GCA_036266975.1 Solirubrobacteraceae bacterium | reverse complement strand
GGGCAGCTCACCTCGGGCCTCGGCGTACCCGGGGACAGGTCGGCTGTGGCCGCCGGGACGACGCGGTCCTCCTGAACGACACTTCGGCCACCGGCATCGACGGCGGTGACCACGCGTTGATCTCGATTCATTCCTCCCGTGACCTGGACCCACACCTGCCGAGCGGGCGACCCTCTCCCCGGACCGCGCGATGCTCCCACCTCGCGCCACCCGCCCGCTCAGCGATCGCTGTTGTTTGGCAAGCCACGCCGGGGCGCCCGGTGTTCCGACTCCGAGCGCCTCACCCCGGGTACGTGGTCGTTGCTCCTTCGCGCGCGATGAGCAGCAGCGTTGGCGGCCAACCCGCATTTCTCAGCATGGGGCCGCGCCGTCCCCGGCGGGCGATCGCGCGAGCAGGCCCACTCACCGCTCGGTGAGGCCGGCGGCCTCCAGGCCGCGGCTCCAGGAGCACCACGAGCCTCACCCGGTCGGCAACGATCAAAGGCTGATCGCGGGCGCTGGCGACTACGCTGCCCCGGTGATTGACCCGCTGCCCACGCTCGCCGGCCGCGTCGTGCTCGTCACCGGCGCCTCGCGCGGGCTCGGGCGCGGGTACGCGCTCGATTTGGCCGCGCGTGGGGCCGCGATCGCGGCGGTCGGCCGCGACGCGGGGCGGCTGGAGTCGTTGGTCGCCGAGATCGAGGCCGCGGGCGGGCGCGCGGTGGCGCTGCCGGGCGACGTGTCCGAGCCCGACGCGGCCGAGCGAATGCTCGCCGGCGCGCAGGAGGCGCTCGGGCCGCTCGACGCGCTGGTCAACAACGCCGGGGTCAACCGCGACCGCACGGTGGCCAAGATGAGCGACGAGGAGTGGCGCGAGGTGCTCTCGGTGAGCCTGGACGGCACGTTCTTCACCTGCCGGGCGGCGGTGCGCGAGTGGCGCGCGGCCGGCCGCGGCGGGCGGATCGTCAACACCGCCTCGGGCGCCGGGCTGTACGGGAGCTTCGGTCAGGCCAACTACTCGGCGGCCAAGGCCGGGGTGATCGGCTTCTCGCTTGCGCTCGCGCGCGAGGTGGCGCCGCACGGGATCACGGTCAACGTCGTCTCGCCGCGGGCGCGCACCGACATGACCGAGGGCATCCCGGATGATCGGCGCGATGCCTTCTACGGCCACCAGGCGCGCACCAACACGCTCGGCCGCGTGGGGGAGGTGGAGGATGTGGCGCCGGTGATCGCGTTTCTGTGCTCGGCCGAGAGCGCCTACGTGACCGGCCAGTCGATCTTCGTCGGCGGGACGCCGGGGAGCGCGATCGGCTGAAGAGGGTGGCGCAGCCGACCGCAGGTCGGCGAGCCGGGCCCCGCTCCATCCCAGTCGGTCAGTCGGCGGCCGAGGGGAAGCTCGGCGGGCGCTTCTCGCGCAGCGCCTGCACACCTTCGCGCACGTCCCCGCCGAGGAAGGTGAGCATCTCGTAGGCGAGCGACGCGTCGAATGCCGGCGCGGCCTGGCGGATCCAGTGGTTCAGCGTGCGCTTGGTCCAACGCAGCGCCTGCTGCGGCCCCTGGCCGAGGCCCTCGGCGATCTCCAGGGCGACCGGGAGCACGCGCTCCTGCGGCTCGCAGCGGCTGACCAGCCCGATGCGCTCGGCCTCGCGCCCGTCGACGAACTCGGCCGTGAGCAGGTAGTACTTGGCCTTGGCCATGCCGCACAGCAGCGGCCAGACGATCGCCGCATGGTCGCCGGCCACGACGCCCAGGCGCAGGTGCCCGTCGGTCAGGCGGGCGTCCTGCGCGATGATCGAGATGTCGGCCATCAGCGCCGCCGCGAGCCCGGCGCCGACGGCGACGCCGTTGATGGCCGAGACGATCGGCTTCTCGCAGTTGACAATGTTCAGCACCAGGTCGCTGGCCTCGCGGGCGATGCGCGCGGCCTCTTCGAAGTTGCCCATCTGGCGCTCGAACTCGCCCAGGTCGCCGCCGGCGGAGAAGGCGCGGCCGGCTCCGGTGATGACCGCCACCCGCGTGCGCGGATCGGCCTCGACGACCTTCCAGATCTGCGTGAGCTCGGTGTGCAACCGCTCGTTGGTCGCGTTGAAGACCTCAGGGCGGTCGATCGTGATCAGCAGCACGCCGTGGTCGCGGTGCTCGAAGCGCAGGTGCTCGTAGTCCTCGTAGCGGTTCATCGCATCACTCCCGTCGTCGTGGTTGGCGCCCGATCAGCTCGCCGGCCAGGACGTTGCGCATCACCTCGGTCGTCCCGCCGCCGAGCGACATCCCGCGCGCGTCGCGGTAGTAGCGCTCGATCGGCAGCAGCCGGGTGTAGCCCGAGTGGCCGTGCAGCTGGATCGCCTCGTCGCACACCGCGCGGGCGACCTCGTTGGCGTGGATCTTGGCCGTGACCGTGAGGCGGGTGACCGGAAAGCCCTCCTCGTCCGAGCCGGCCGCGCGGTGCAGCAGCAGCCGGGCGCGAACCAGGCGCGTCCACATGTCGGCGATCTTGGCCTGTAGCCCCTCGAACTCGCCGAGCTGCATCCCGAACTGGCGGCGCGTGCGCAGGTGCCGGCGCGAGTCCTCCAGCGCCGCCCGGGCGAGGCCCAGCGACATCGCCGCGTTCCCGCAGCGCTCGGGGTTGAACTGGCGCAGCATGATCGCCGCGCCGGCGCTGGACTGCGGGTCGGGGGCGACGATCACCGCCTCGGGCTCGATGCGGATCCCCTCGAAACGCAGCTCGGTCTCGCCGACGCCGCGCCCGCCCATCTTCGGCTGGGTGACCGGCGGGGCGAACCCCTCCTGGTGGGACTCGACGATCACCGCGGCGATCCCCTTGGCCCCGCGCGTGCCGGCCAGGCGGCAGAACACGAAGAACGTGTTCGCCCGCATCCCTCCGGTGATGTAGCACTTGCCGCCGTACAGGCGATAGCCGTCGCCCTCGGGCTCCAGGCGGCTCTCCATCTCGGTCGCCGCCGACCCGGCCTGCGGCTCGGTGATCGCGATCGACCAGAAGCGATCGCCCTCGGCCGTCCCGGGCAGCCAGCGCTCGCGCTGCTCGTCGCTGGCCAGCGTGGCGATCGCCCGCTGCGGCCCGTTGAAGTAGACCTGGGCGATCATCGCCGAGGACAGGCAGGTACGCGCGAGCTCCTCCAGCGCGATCGACGCCTCCAGCACGCCGCGCCCCCGACCGCCGAAGCGCTCGGGGAGCGTCAGCCCGAACAGCCCCGCGTCGCGCATGCGCGCGAACGAGCTCTCCGGGAAGGACTCCTCCTCATCCCAGCGCGCCGCGTCCGGCGCGTTGGCCTCGGCCAGCTCGGCCACCCGCGCGCGCAGCGCCTCCAGCTCGGGCGCGAGCGCGGGCAGCAGCTCCGGCGGCTCGGCGGTCTCGTAGCCGAGCACGCGCCGGGCCAGCGCCGTGCGCGCCCGCTCGGGGCTTCCGGCACCCAGGGACAGCCCGCGCGCTTCGCGGTAGAGCCGCTCCAGCGGTCGCGCGCGCGTGTAGCCCGCCGGGCCCTCGATCTGGATCGCCTCTCGGGTGGCGAGCTCGGCGGCCTCCAGGGCGGCGAGCAGCGCCGCCGCGGCGAGCGCCGGGTCCCGCTCGTCGGCGACCGCCCGCTCGAGCAGCACCCGGGCGCCGTCGAGGGCGATCGCCACGTCGGCGAGCTTCCAGCGCACGACCTGCGAGGCCGACAGTGCCTCGTCGCCCCCGGCGCGCTCGAGCGCCAGGGCGAACGCCGCCTGGGCGAGCCCGACGGCGATCGCCGCCGTGGCGCGGCGGTCGCCGTCCTCGCTGCCGGGCGGCACCGGCGAGCCCGCCCGGACCGCGACGCCGTCGAAGGTGATCGACGCCTCCGCCAGCGCGCCGCCGCCCATTCGCGCGGCGGTCGGTTCGATCCGTACGCCCTCCTGATCGGGGTCGATGAGCGCCGTATCCCCTGCGCCGAACCTCACGAGGAGGCGGTCGGCCCGGGCTCCAAACCGAACATGATCGGCCCTGCCCTCCAGCCCGCCCGGGCCCAGCGCGACCCCGCCCTCGACGATCGCCACCAGCGTCCCGGCCGGCACCTCGGCGCCCAGTCGGCGGGGGCGCAGCACCCCCAGCTCGACCAGCTCGGCCGCGGTCACCGATCGTTCGGCCAGCGCGGTGAGGTCCGGCGCGTCGAGGCCGGCGAGGTCTCGCCAGAGCTCCTCGGGAAACTGCTCGGGCGGATCGGCGAGCGGGTCTTCCATTCAGGATTGGGTCGCGGCGATCAGCGAGAGCAGGTTCTCCTGGACGCGCTCGGCGGTGCAGATCTGCGAGGGCGAGTAGAGCATCACGTGGTCGAAGACGCCCTCGAAGCGCCGCAGCCCGTCGCGGATCTCCTGGGGCGTCGAGCCGACGACGGCCATCGCGTCGAGCATCTCGTCGGTGACCAGCGCGTACATCGCCTCCAGGTCGCGGCGCGCGAACGCCTCGCGGATCTGCTCGCCCTCGCGCTGAAAGCATCGAGCACCTGGTCGTAGGTCTTCACCGAGGAGTAGAACGCGAGCTGGGCGGCGGCCTCGCGGCGCGCGTGCTCGCGGTCCTCGTGGATCACGCTGATCACCATGCCCAGCAGCTCGCAGCCCGCCGGGTCGCGCTCGCCGCGGGCGGCGCCGCGCGCGATCGCCGGCCGCACGACCTCCTGGACGTACTTGACCGTGAACAGCGGGTGGCCGGCCAGACCGTCGGCGACGCGGCCGGCGGCCTCGCACATGCGCGGGCGCACCGCGGCGAGCATCACCGGGATCTCGGTGCGCAGCGGCGCGCTCACGGGCGCGGTCGGCACGAGGTTCATGCGGTAGAAGCAGCCCTCGTGACGGACGGGCCCCTCGTGCAGCCGCCAGATCTGGCGCAGCAGCGGGACGAGCTCCTCCATGCGCACCGCCGGCGCGTCGGGATCCCAGCCGTGCCAGTCGCTGATCATCCGCTTGGTGCCGTTGCCCAGCCCGGCGACGATCCGTCCGCCCGACAGCTGATCCAGGTCGCGCAGCTCGGTGGCGAGCACGAGCGGGCTGCGCCCGACGCCGTACATGATCGAGCTGCCCAGCCGCAGCCGTTCGGTCGCGTAGGTCATCGCGGCGAGCGCGACCGTCGCGGAGTGGGTGTAGAACTCGCTCGCCCAGACCGCGTCGAGCTCCGCGTCCTCGGCCGCGCGCGCGACGCTGAGCATCCCCTCGAGCGCGCATCCGAGCGTCGAGACGCCGTATGTCGTCGGTCGGGACACGTCCCGATCCTAACGATCGTTAGCATTGCGTCCTGAGATGTCCCTCGACGCCGCCGAGCTGACCAGCCTGCCGCTCGTTCCCACCCAGGAGGAGCAGCTGATGCGCGAGGCCGTCGGGCGCATCTCGGCCGAGTTCGGGCCGACCTACTACGCCGAGCAGGTCGCCGCCGATGAGCCGCCCACCGCGCTCTGGCAGGCGCTCGCCTCCAAGGGCTACCTGGGGGTCAACATCCCCGAGGAGTACGGCGGCGGCGGGCTCGGCCTCTACGAGCTGGCCGCGGTGACCGAGGAGGTCTCGACGGCCGGGTGCCCGCTGCTGATGATGGTCGTCTCGCCCGCGATCGTCGGCTCGATCCTCTCCCGGCACGGCACGCCCGAGCAGAAGGACCGCTTCCTGCGCGGCATCGCCGGCGGCGAGCTGCGCGTCGCGTTCGCGATCACCGAGCCCGATGCCGGCTCGAACTCGCACAAGATCTCCACCGTGGCCACCCGCGACGGCAACGGCTACCGGCTCAACGGCCAGAAGTACTACATCTCCGGGGTCGAGGACGCCCAGCACATCCTCGTCGTCGCACGCACGAGCGTGGACGAGGGCACCGGCCGCGGCCGGCTGTCGCTGTTCATCGTCGACAGCGAGGCCGATGGGCTGACCCGCCAGCACATCCCCACCGCGGTCGAGGCGCCCGAGCGCCAGTGGACGCTGTTCTTCGACGACGTTCGCGTCGACTCCGATCGCCTGGTCGGGATCCCCGACAAGGGGCTGCAGGTCGTCTTCGACGGGCTCAACCCCGAGCGGATCATCGCCGCCGCGCTGTGCAACGGGATCGGCCGCTACGCGCTGAGCAAGGCCGCCACCTACGCACGCGAGCGCTCGGTGTGGGGCCAGCCGATCGGCGCCCACCAGGGGGTCTCGCACCCCCTGGCCGAGGCGAAGATCATGCTCGAGCAGGCGCGGCTGATGACCCAGAAGGCCGCGCGGCTCTACGACGCCGGGGCGCAGGCGGGCGAGGTCAGCAACATGGCCAAGTTCGCCGCCGCCGAGGCCGGCATGCGCTGCGTGGACCAGGCGATTCAGACGCACGGCGGCAACGGCGTCGCGCTCGAGTATCAGCTCGCTGCGTACTGGTTCAACGTGCGGCTGCTGCGGATCGCGCCGGTCTCGCGCGAGATGATCCTCAACTTCGTCGCCGAGCACTCGCTCGGCCTGCCGCGCAGCTATTGAGCCCCAAGGGTTCGCGCAAGGATTGCGGCGCCTCAGCAAGCAGCAATCCCTACGCGGGCCCAAAGCTCCCTCACTTCGTGCGCGTCGACGCGGGGCAGGGACTGCTACGCCACTCGCCCAACTGCCTGGCCTGCGGCGACGAGAACCCCTCGACGATGGGGCTGCGCATGTGGCGGGTGGGGGATGAGGTGCACGGCGAGGTCACCCTCCCGCCGGTCCTCGAGGGCGCGCCCGGTATCGCCCACGGCGGGATCACCGCCGCGGTCCTGGACGACGTCCTCGGCACCCAGGCGATGCTCGGCGCGGAGACGATGTCGGTGACCGTGCACCTGGAGGTCGACTACTACCGGCCGGTGCGGCTGGGGCGGCGGCTGACCCTGCGGGGCCGGACGATCCAGATCGACGGGCGCAAGGTCAGCGTGGCCGCTGAGTTGCACGACGACGACGGGCTGCTCGCCGAGGGGCGCGGGCTGTTCCTGTGCGTCCCGCCCGAGCACTTCATCGCCGGCGTCGCGTAGCGCTCTACGGGCCTGGGCGCGGCGCGGTCGCCCCGACGACGGCCGCGAGCTGACGCGACTGGACGAGCAGCTCGCCGTCGGCGCTCCACAGCTCGCCCTCCTCGTCGGCGTAGCCGTCGACGCTCAGCCGCGAGCGAAACGAGGCGAGCACGGGCGCGCTCGTCGCCGGCAGCGAGCGCCGGAAGTGGATGGTCAGATCGAGCGTGGGCATCCGCGGCAGGACGGCCAGGCGACCCCACAGGCACGGCCACCACGTGTCCATCATCGCCGCGGCGCGGGGCGCGTCCAGGGGCTGCTCGTCGATGAACCGCAGCCAGCCGCCCGTGAGGGCGTGGTCGGCCTCGGTGAACGGCGCCGGCCCCAGGCACTGGCGGAGCTCGAAGTGGTCGCTGAACGCGGGCGGCGGGTCCATGTGCTCGGCGAAGCGGGTGACGGGGACCTGCGTCGCCGGCGGGACGTCGGGCATCGGGTGGTCGGTCAGCTCGGGACCGTGCCGGGGAGGGGACAGGCCGGCGACCGCGAGCACGAGCGGCTTTTGGTCCTGGAGCAGGGTCAGCTGCACGGTCTGGGAGGTCCGCGTCTGACGGATCGTCCGGTGCTCGATCTCGGCCGGTCCCTCAAGGCCACGGTCGAGGTAGTGCAGCCCGAGCGAGCGCAGCGTCAGCGCCGGATCGGCGACGGCGATCGCCGCACGCGCGAGCAGGCCGGCGAGGTAGCCGCCGTGCGGTCCCACGCCGCCCCACCACGCCCGGTCGAAGGCGAGCGCGAGCCGGTCCTCGCCGGCGGGCTGGAGGGCCGTCGCGCGATCGAACGGCGGCATCCCGGATAGGTCCTCAGGAGAACTCGGGCTTGCGCTTCTCCAGGAACGCGCTGAGCCCCTCGCGAGCGTCCGGGCTGTGAAAGAGCCCGGTGATCTCGTGCATCTCCACGGCCAGGCCGCCGTCGAGCGGAAGGTCGATGGCGGCCTGGACGCTGCGCTTGGCTGCGGCGATCGCCTGCTTGGGCATCGCCGCGATCTGCGCGGCGAGCTCCTCGGCGGCGCGGTCGGCGCCCTCGGGATCCAGGCGCTGGAGCAGCCCCATGCGGTGGGCCTCCTCGGCCTCGACCGAGCGGCCGGTGATGAGCAGGTCGAGCGCGGCGCCGGGGCCGGCGTGGTGGACCAGGCGCTGCGTGCCGGCCGCGCCGGGGATCACCCCGAGCTTGATCTCCGGGACGCCGAGCTTGGCGCCGGGGCCGCCGACGCGCAGCGTGCAGGCGAGCGAGAGCTCGAGGCCGCCGCCGAGCGCGTGCCCGTCGATGGCCGCGATGCTCGCGGCGTCGAGCGCGGCGATCCGCTCGAGCACGCCGCGTAGCCGCCGCAGGTAGTCGTGGAAGACGGCTCCGTCGGCACGGCCGAGCAGCTTGATATCGGCGCCGGCGGCGAAGAAGCCCTCGATGTCCGAGCGCAGCACCAGCACCCGGGCGCCCGAGGACTCGACGGCGTCGCAGACCTCGTTCAGTGCGTCGGCCATCGGCAGCCCGAGCGCGTTGGCCGGCGGACTGTGCATCGTTGCGGTGATCACCGGCGCTTCACCGGTGATCGTGATCAGGTCGCTCACTGGCACCACCTCCTCGAGCGGAAGCCTAGCGCGTCGCGTGAACGATCGTTAGCGACCGTGGAAGCTGATCGGGCGCTTCTCGGCGAAGGCGGCGGCCGCCTGCTGATGGTCCTCGGTGCTCATCGCCATCTGCTGGCCGAGGAACTCGGTGCGCAGCACCGCCGGCAGGTCGAGCAGCGCCGATCGGCGCAGCCCCTCCTTGGCCAGTCGCACGCCGAGCGGCGCGCGCTCGGCGATCTCCGCGCACAGCGCCTTGACCGCGTCGAGCAGCTCCTCGGCGGGCACGATCTGGTCGATCAGCCCCAGGCGCAGCGCCTCCTCGGCCTCGACGTAGCCCGCGGTGAACAGCAGCCGGGCGGCGTGGCCGGGGCCGATCACGCGCGGCAGCGTGTAGCTGACGCCCCAGTCCGGGCCGAGGCCGACGCGGCCGAAAGGGAAGCCCACGCGCGTGTCGGGGGTGCCGATGCGGATGTCGCACAGCAGCGCCAGGCCGGCGCCGGCACCGGCGGCGACGCCGTTCATCGCGGCGATCAACGGCTTGGGAAAGTCCCAGATGACCTGGACGTGGTCGAGCATCGCCGCCGAGCGCTCGTGGCGCTCGACGACCGTCCAGTCCTTGCGCGCGGCCTGGTCGCGGATGTCGCCCCCCGCGGAGAACGCGCGGCCCTCGCCGGTGATCACCACCGCGCGCACGCTCTCGTCGGGCCCGGCGGCACGCAATGCCTGCGCGAGCGCTTCGTCCAGGGCCCAGCTGACCGCGTTGAGCCGGTCCGGGCGGTTCAGGCGCAGGATCAGCGTGCCCGCGTCGCGCTCGCTGAGGACCAGGGGTTGGTCGTCCGCCATTGCGGCGGGACCCTACCGATTCAGCTCGCGGCGGTCAGTCCGATGGGGCAGCTCACGCCGGTGCCGCCCAGCCCGCAGTAGCCGCCCGGGTTCTTGGCCAGATACTGCTGGTGGTAGTTCTCGGCGTAGTAGAACGGTCCGGCGGGGGCGATCTCGGTGCCGATCGAACCCAGGTGCGACTTGTCCAGCTGCTGCTGGTACATCTCGCGCGAGGCCTCGATGACCTCGCGCTCGGCCTCGTCGGAGTAGTAGATCGCCGAGCGGTACTGGGTGCCGACGTCGTTGCCCTGTCGCATCCCCTGGGTCGGGTCGTGGCCCTCCCAGAACCGCTTGAGCATCGCCTGAAGGCTGGTCCTGGCTGGGTCGAAGACGATCAGCACGGCCTCGGTGTGACCGGTACGCCCGCTGCACACCTCCTCGTAGGTGGGGTTGGGCGTGTAGCCGCCGGCGTAGCCGACCGCGGTCGTGTAGACGCCGGGCGCCTCCCAGAAGATCCGCTCGGCGCCCCAGAAGCAGCCCATGCCCACGACGAGCTGGTGCATCCCGTCGGGGAACGGCGGCGCGATCGGCGTGCCGAGCACATAGTGCTTCTCGGGGACGGGCGTCGTCTCACTGCGGCCCGGCAGCGCGGCGTCGGGCTCGACCATCTCGACCTTGTGACGATTGAAGAGCATGCGCTCAGCGTACCGCGCGCGCTGGTAGCGTCGTGGCCATGTCGACCCCCAGGGTGTGCGTCATCGGAGCCGGGCTGTCCGGGCTGACCGCGGTCAAGGCGCTGCGCGACCGCGGCGTGCCGGTGCAGGCCTTCGAGATCTCCGATCGGATCGGCGGCAACTGGGCCTTCGAGAACCCCAACGGGATGAGCTCGGCCTACCGCTCGCTGCACATCGACACGCCCAAGAAGCGGCTCGCGTTCACCGACCTGCCGATGCCCTCGGACTGGCCGGACTTCCTGCACCACTCGCTCGTGCACGAGTACCTCAGCCGCTACATGGAGACCTTCGGGCTCGACCGGGACATCCAGCTGCGCACGCGTGTGCGGCAGGCCGAGCGGCTGGGTGACGGCGGGTGGGAGGTGACGGTCGGGCCGGCTCGGGGCGGGCGCGCCAAGAAGCTGCGCTTCGACGCGCTGGTCGTGGCCAACGGCCACCACTGGGACCCGCGCCTGCCCGACCCGCCGTTCCCGGGCAGCTTCGAGGGCGAGACGCTGCACTCCCACCACTACATCGATCCCTACGAGCCGCTGGACCTGCGCGGCCAGCGCGTGCTGGTCGTGGGGATCGGCAACTCAGCCGCGGACATCGCCTCCGAGCTCAGCCACCGCGCGATCACCGAGCGTACGTTCCTCTCCACGCGCTCGGGGGCCTGGGTGATCCCGCTGGTCATGTTCGGCCAGCCGCTCACCGACCTGATCCGCACGATGCCGGTCGTGCCGCTGAAGTTGCAGCGCCGGGTCGCACACGGGCTCGTGCGGCTGATGGTCGGCGACCCGCGCTCCTACGGGCTGCCGATGCCCGACCACCGGGTGCTGGAGGCGCACCCGACGGCGTCCAACGAGCTGCTCTGGCGACTGCGCACCGGCGACCTGGTGGCCAAGCCGGACATCGGTCGCCTGGAGGGCGACCGCGTGGTCTTCGCCGACGACTCGGTCGAGCCGATCGACGTGATCATCTACGCGACCGGCTACAAGGTCTCGTTCCCGTTCTTCGACGAGTCCTTCCTCTCGGCCCCCGATAACCGCCTGCCGCTGTTCAAGCGCGTCTTTCGCACCGACCTGCCCGATCTGGCCTTCATCGGCCTGTGCCAGCCGGTCCCGACCCTGTTCGGGTTCTGCGAGCTGCAGAGCAAGTGGGTGGCCAGCTACCTGGCCGGCGAGTACCGGCTGCCGCCGGCGGGCGAGATGGAGGCGTTGATCGAGCACGACGAGCAGGTCCAGACCCGGCACTTCACCGCGCGGCCGCGGCACACGATGCAAGCCGACCTCGACGTCTACGCGCGCGACCTGAGCCGGGAGTGGAACAATGGGCGCCGGCGGGCCGCGCATCTGGGCCCCGCTCTGCGCGCGGCCGCCTAGACTCGCGCTCCCTCCGGGGGACTGGTGTAACGGTAACATCGGGGTCTCCAAAACCCTGGCTCGAGGTTCGATTCCTCGGTCCCCCGCTTTTCTCCCAGGGCCTGCAGCGGCCGCTGCGGCCCCGTCCAGGGCGCGATCACCGTTGCGGCTCCCGCCGTGCCGATCGCCGCTGTGGGCGAGCACCGGATGGTCGTTGGGCGCTCGCGGTTCACCTTGCCTTGGGGGGTGTGGGGAGTTAGTTCCGGTATGCGGAACTAACTCCCCACACCCCACCCCTGAGCCGGTCACAAATGTCGCCCTGGTCGGTATGAACCGGTGTGAGCCGTTGGCCGCGATGCACCGACGCCGAGCTGCTGCACGCCACCGCGCGTGACGCCGACGCGTTCGCCGAGTTCTACCTGCGTTACGAGCGGGCGATCCTGGTCTGGCTGCGCCGGCGGGTCGGCGACCCCGAGGTGGCCGCGGACCTGCTCGCCGAGGTCTTCGCCTCCGCGCTGGCCGCCGCAGGGCGATTCGATCCTGAGCGGGCGGGCGGCGAGGCGGCGTACGCGTGGTTGTTCGCGATCGCCCGCAACACCCTGGCCAGCAGCGTCGCACGCGGCCATGTCGCCGAGGACGCGCGCCGGGCGCTGGCGATGCTCGAGCCCCTGGTGATCAGCGATGAGCGGATCGAGCGGATCGAGGAGCTCGCCGCGGTGGCCGAGCTGGACGCCGAGGCGCTCCTGGGCGAGCTGCCCGAGGCGCAGCGCCGCGCCGTGGTCGCGCGCGTGCTGCACGAGCGCGACTACGAGGAGATCGCCGTCGAGCTGCGGTGCTCGAACCTGGTCGCACGCAAGCGCGTGAGCCGGGGCCTGGCCACGCTGCGCTCGCGACTGGCGGCCGTCGACGGCCCAAGGCAGGAGGAACCATGACCGGTCCCGTTCTCCCCGAGCTCGCCGAGCTGCTGCACCGCACGGCCGACCGCCAGGCCGCGCTCGCGGTGCCCTCGGCCCCGGTTGTCGTGCCCGCGGCCCCGGTTGTCGTGCCCGCGGCCCCGGTTGCGGCGCCCACCGCCCGGCCACCGCGCCGGCGCCGGACGCTGCCGCGCGGCGCGCTGGTCGGGGTCGTGTTGGCGCTCTGCGCCGGCAGCGCGCTCGCCGCCACCCACCCGTGGTCACCCACGCTCGGCGGCCCGCACCGAGGCCACGTGACGACCTCCACGACGCCCGTGCCGACCTCGGAGCGCGCGCTGCTGGCGGTACTTCGCCGCCCCCAGGACGCCGCCGACCGCTCCGCACCCGTTCAAGCGACGCTGCGGGGGCTGGTCGGAGTCGAGGACCACGGGGTTCGCCTGGCAGCGGTGCGCAACCTCGGCCGCTCGCCCGCGGACCCGAGCGAGGCGATCCTCCTGCTCTCGCTCGTTCACCAGGGACTGCTCAACTGGCCGGGCGCCGGAAGCGCGAACGCCGTCTGCATGCTGTTCCCAGTCGTGTTCGCCTCGCACACCAGGACGGTGATCGGGCCCGACGGGCGCCGGCACACCGCGCGAACGGGCGGCGGTGCCGGGGCCGGCGAAGGGTGCGGCAACGCGGCGAGGCTGCGTGAGGGCGGCATCGCGACGATGGTCGGCGCCCAGCGCGGGTTCTACCTGGCCGGGCTGGTGCCGGACGGAGTGAGGACGGTCCAGGTGACCGTCCCCGGCCACGTCCTGGCCGTCAGCGTTCACGAGAACCTCTACGTGGCCTTCCTCGGCGGCACCCTGCTGCACCCGCCCTTCCCGACCGCGGTCGCGTGGTTGAGCCCGGCGGGGCGTCGAGTGGGACCGGCCCCGCGCCCCGGGCACCGCGCAGCACCTCTACGGCGCTCATCTACCACTAGGCGCGTCGACCCGGAGGGGCGGCAGCCACCGCACCAGGTTGGTCGGCGCGCCCGCGGGGGCGCAGCTCGAGCGTCGCACCGAACAGCTGCGAGCGGGACATGCCCGGCCTCCGGCCGGGCACAACGCTCGCGTCGCGTAACGTGACGGCCCGTGCCGTGCTTCGAGTTCCGCTTCGCGCCCGCCTACCGCCGC
Source organism: Solirubrobacteraceae bacterium (assembly GCA_036266975.1). GTDB lineage: Bacteria > Actinomycetota > Thermoleophilia > Solirubrobacterales > Solirubrobacteraceae > DATAWZ01. The sequence goes on along the minus strand of DATAWZ010000176.1, from coordinate 12,146 downwards.
GCGGCGCGACCGTTCGGGATCACCCCCGAACGCGCCTGGGTGCAGATCGACGACGAGCAGCTACTGGCCAACTACGGTCGATGGCGCCTGCGCACCCCGCTGGCCAACATCAGCCGGGTGGCGATCACCGGGCCGTACCGGTTCTACCGGACCGCCGGACCGGCCAGGCTGGGCGTCACCGACGGGGGGCTGACCTTCGCGAGCAATGGCGAGCGTGGGGTCCTGCTCACCTTCCTGGAGGGGGTGCCCGCGATCGACCCGCTGAAGCTGATCAAGCACCCCGAGCTGACCGTCACGGTCGCCGACGTCGAGGGCCTGGTCAGCGCGCTCGAGGCTCCCCGCTAGCCGGCCGATCAGGGCGAGAGCTCGCGCGCGACCGCGTCGGCGAACAGGCGGCCTTCCCGAGTGAGTTGGACGCGGCCGTCGGCGATCACCACACGGCCGAGGATCGCCTGGTCCTCGGCGGCGAGCGCCCCGGCCGTCGTCAGCGAGGAGAGCGCGAGCCCCTCGCGGAGCCGCAGCCCGAGCATCACCGCCTCCAGCGCGCGTTCCTCGGCGGTGAGGACCTCCCGGCCGGCGACGGGCTCGTGCCCCTCGCGCAATCGCTGGGCGTAATCGGCGGGGCGAAGGACGTTCCACCAACGCACGCCGCCGACGTGCGAGTGGGCACCGGGCCCGATGCCCCACCAGTCGTGCGAGCGCCAGTAGCCGATGTTGTGCCGGCAGTGAGCCTCCTCGCTCGCCGCCCACGAACACAACTCGTACCAGTCAAGGCCGGCCGCCTGCAGGCGCTGATCGGCTCGCCTGAAGCGCCGTGCCTGATCGCCGTCTTCGGGGGCGCGCATGGTCCCGCGCCGCACCGCGGCGGCGAGCGCCGTGCCCGGCTCAACGATCAGGCCGTAGGCCGACACGTGGTCCGGTTCGGCCGACAGCGCGGCGTCCAGCGTCCGCTCCCAGTCCGCGTCGGTCTCGCCCGGAGTGCCGTAGATCAGGTCCAGCGAGACGTGCCTAAAGCCGGCCTCGCGCGCCTCGATCGCCGCGGCCACCGCGCGGCCCGGGGTGTGCACCCGGTCGAGCGTTCGCAGCACGTGTGGCGCTGCGGACTGCATGCCCAGCGACACGCGGGTGAAGCCGCCCCGCCGCAGCGCTAGCAACATCTCCGGGTCGACCGACTCGGGGTTCGCCTCGGTGGTCACCTCGGCCTCCGCGTCCAGCCCGAAGGTGTCGGCGACGCCGGCCAGCAGACGCAGCAGCGCCTTCGCACCGAGCAGGGTCGGGGTTCCCCCGCCGATGAACACGGTGCTCACCGGGCGCTCGCCGAGCTCGGCGTGCGCGCGGCGCAGCTCGAGCAGCGCCGCGTCGACGAACTCGTGCTGCTGCCCACGCCCCTCAGGGACGTAGGTGTTGAAGTCGCAGTATCCGCACCGCGCCGCGCAGAACGGCACGTGGATGTAAACGCCGAATGGCGGCTCGCGGTCGCCCATGGAAGTCGCAGACCGGCTAGATCAGCAGCGCGCGCCGCATCGCCTCGAGGCGCTCGGCGTCCACGCCGGCGGCGTGCCAGTAGGCGTCGAACGAGCCGCAGCGCTCGAGGACGAGGTCGAGCGCCCGCTCCAGGTATTCCGGGGCGACGGAGAGCGGCGTCACCGCCGTGGTGCGGGTCGCGTCACCCGGGCCCAGGCGGTCATCGAACCAACCCAGCACGCGCTCGAGCGTGAAGTGTTCGAGCGTCACCATGTAGTCGGCGACGACCGCCTCGCGCGGCACCCGCAGCGCGAGCAGCACCAGCGCGATGAGCATGCCCGTGCGATCCTGGCCCGCCGTGCAGTGGACCACGACCGGTGTCTGGCCGCGCACGCCCACGCGCTCGGCGAAGTCGGCCAGCAGCGGTCCGGCGAAGCGGTCGACCAGCCGCCGGTAGTAGCCGTGCATGAACTCGCGCGCCGCGGCACCGCTCTCATCGGCGAGGACCGCCTCGATGTCCATCCCGCCGCTCTCGCCGGCGTCGTCATCGACCATCGAGAACAGCTCGGCGTGCACGACCTCAGGCTCGCTGCCCTCCGCCCACAACGCTGGCGGGGGATTGTGCTCGCCGTCTGAGCGCAGGTCGAAGATCAGCTTGACCGGGACGGCACCGAGCCGCTCGCGGCTGAGCTCGTCGAGCGTTTGCGGTGCCTCGGAGCGCAGCAGCGTGCCGTCGCGCACCACGCGGCCGTCGGCCGTGGCCAGTCCTCCAAGGTCGCGCAGGTTCCCTGCGCCGTGCGCCGCGTAGGCCATCGCGGCCACGACGTTACAACGTCGGCGCCGAGTGATCCCACCGCCGGTGGCCGGCCCGGGCAGGGCACCCGGTACCCTCTTGGACGATGAGCGAGGGCCCGCGGATCGAAGGCGGTTGGATCTTCGTCAGGGGCGCGCGCCAGGACGATGGCACGATTGAGCTCGGGGCCGGCGAGGAGCTGCGGTTCAGCCCGTTCGAGGCGATCTCAGAGCGTCAGGAAGCCCACATCACCTGGGGCGACATCCTCAAGGCCTCCGTCCAGCGTCTGGCTTTCTGGCAGACGCGGCACTGATCGTCCTCGCGGCTTCAGACCCGGGGTTGCGGCGTGCGTCAGCTGGTCTGCCGCAGCAACCCGGGGGTGAGCCAGCGCACGTGGGCCAGGAGGCGCTCGTGCGTGGCCGCCTGCGGATCGCTCAGGCGCAGCCGCAGCAGTTCGTCGCCGGCCGCGTTGAAGATGCGGGCGGTGTACTCGGGGTCCCGGATGTCCGGGTTGATGCGCAGGAGCACACTGGTGAAGTACCGGCGGACGATGACCTGGGCCTGAGCGAGGCGCTCGTGCAGCTCGGGGGGCGCGCCCTGGGGTGGGAACAGGAACAGCCGCCAAGTCGCGGGGTTGGCGTCGACGGCGCGCAGGACGCCGGCGAACGCGTGCCCGAAGGCGCCGTCCTCCTCGCTGGGCTCCGGCGAGGCGGTGATCGCCTCGGCGAACTGGGCGCCGGCGCGCGCGGCTTCACGGTCGACCAGGGCGATGAACAGCCCGGTGAGGTCGCCGAACTGCTGATACACGACCGTGCGGGTGACGCCGGCCTCGGCGGCGATCCGATTGAGCGTCGCCGCGTGGAAGCCCTCGGCGTCGACGATGGCATGGGTGATGTCGAGGATCTGCTCCCGGCGGTCCTCGGCCGACATCCGCCGCCGTGAACGCGCCTGGGGGACCATGCTTGACAGCATAACTTATGACATGTAATTTATACTTTCAGCGTGTAAGTAAGCTAGGAGGCCACGATGCCCACGCCCCCGCACTACCCCGAGCTCGTCGCGCGCGTCCACCGTCAGCGCGAGCTGCAGCCCGTGCTCTACGGCGATGTCGACTTCACGGCGCGGCCCTACCGCCTGGCCGCCGAGCCCGACGACGTCTCCTCGCTTCCGCGCTCGGTCGCCGACCGCGACGCGATCCTGGCCGACACGCGCGTGGTCGAGCTGATGAGCACCGCGACGATGCTCGGTGACGTCGTCGCCGATCCCTACGCGTCGCTGATGGCCGACTACAGCTTCAAGGGCCTCATCGACATGCTGGGGCGGTCCTGCCGTCAGGGCATCGAGGCCGTCCCCGAGGCGCCGCCCGAGCTCGAGGCGTTCATCGCGGCGATGGAGGCCACCCCGGACTGGCTCGACATGGATCTCGTCCGCGAGGGCGCGCGCCAGGCGCGCATCCCGGCGGCCTTCCTCGCGCCGTTCATCACCCGCGGCGCCTTCGTCGCGACCTTCATGAACTCGTACGCCGCGCTGCCGATGGCGCTCACCGGCGCGCTCGGCGGCCACCGTGCCGCGCGGCGCGTCAACGAGACCTCGAGCTTCTTCGCGGTCACCGCGCTTCCCGGAGCGCTGGACCGTCACGGCGCCGGCTTCGAGGCCGCGGCCATGGTCCGGCTCATGCACTCGATGGTCCGGTTTAACGCGCTCAAGCGCTCCGGCCGCTGGGACGTCGACGTCTACGGCATTCCCGTGCCGCAGGTCGACCAAATGCCCGCCGGGCTGATCAACATCTACCTGCTCGCGCGGGACGTCTGCCGCAAGGGCCGCACGCGGTTCAACGACCACGAGCAAGCGCTCGTCGAGTTCGCCCGCTACCGCTGCTTCCTACTCGGCCTGCCCGAGGAGCTCCTGCCCGCCGGCCCGGAGGAGATCCTCCACGTCATGAACGCGCGGGCGGCGCTCCTGCGCGACGGGTACGACGACACGACCTGCGGCGAGCTCGTCCGCGCGACGATGTCCGCCTACCTGCGGGCCGATCGCACGCCGTTCGATCGCGCCGCCGAGAGTGTCGAGAAGAGCTACAGCAAGGCGTTCTTCATCCGTGCGTTCGCCGGCGGCGAGCGGGAGGCAGCCCAGGAGATGGGCGTCTCCTTCGGGCTCGGCGACATGGTGCGCATCGGCGTGACTGCGCCGTTCGTGATCGGCCGAATGGTCGCGGTGACCACGGCGAGCCGCATCCCCGGCCTGCGCGGGATCACCGACGCGTACGCCGTGCGCGTCCTGCGCCAGCGGCTGGTCACCTACGGCAAGCCCGAGTTCACCAGCGATTCGCAGACGTACACCCCGGTCGTGCGGGCGGCGCCGGCGGCCGCCTGAGGAGCGAGCCCCTGGGTACTCTGGAGCGGCCGATGCAGCTCGCGCTGATGATCGAAGGCCAGGAGGGCGTGACGTGGGCTCAGTGGCAGGCGCTCGCGCGCGCCTGCGAGGGGCACGGCGTGGGCACGCTGTTCCGCTCCGATCACTACCTCAACCTCGACGGCCAGCACCCCGAGCGCGGCTCGCTGGACGCCTGGGCGACGATCTGCGCGCTCGCCTCGGCCACGAGCACTCTGCGGCTGGGGACGCTGGTCTCGCCGACGAGCTTTCGCCATCCCTCGGTGCTCGCCAAGGTCGCGGCCAGCGCCGACCAGATCTCCGGCGGTCGGATCGACGTCGGTCTGGGCGCGGGTTGGCACGAGGCCGAGCACCACGCCTACGGCTTTCCGTTCCTGGAGGCACGGCAGCGGATGGACGTGCTCGCCGAGCAGCTCGAGGTCATCGTCGGCACCTGGACGCAGGAGGACTTCTCCTTCGACGGCGAGCACTACCGGATCCAGGGCCTGCGGGCCGAGCCGCGGCCGGTGCAGTCACCTCACCCGCCGCTGATCATGGGCGGCATGGCCGGTCCGCGCAGCGCCTTGCTCGCCGCGAGGTTCGCCGACGAGTACAACACGGTCTACGCCACCGTCGCCGAGGTGAACGAGCGCCGCGAGCGGATCGTGCAGGCGTGCGAGGCGGCTGGTCGTGCGCCGCTGCCCTTCTCGGTCATGACGGTGGTCATCACCGGAACCGACGAGGGCGATCTGCGCCGGCGGACCGAGCGCGTGGCGCACGTGCGCGGCGTGCCGGCGGAGAACCTGGGTGGCCCGGGCTGGATCGTCGGCCCGCTCGAGGAGGTCGTCGCACAGCTGGGCCAGTTGCGGGCAGCCGGCGTGCACCGAGTCATGTGCCAGCACTTCGCGCATGACGACCTCGAGTTCGTCGAGCTCGTCGGGCGGGTGCTCGCTCCCGCGCTCGCCTGACTGCGTCAGGAGCGCTTCTTGCCCCGCAGGTTCAGCGCGACCGCCTCGCGGACCAGGTCCCGCAGTGCGCCTGCGTTGATCTTGTCGTGCTCGCCGATGTCGATGGCCCGCCTGGTCTTGCCCTCTAGGCTGGAGTTGAACAGCCCCGCCGGGTCGCTCAAGGAGGCACCCTTGAAGAACGTGAGCTTGACCACCGTCTTGTAGGGCTCACCAGTGCAGATCACGCCGTTGCGCGACCAGACCGGCGTTCCCGGGCTGGTCGCTTTCGCCCACTTCCACTCCTCGACGATCTCGGGGTCGGCCTTGCGGATGATGCCCCTGACCTTGCTGAGCGTCTTGCCGCGCCAGTCGCCCAGTTCCTTGATCCGCTCGTCGATCAGCGTTGACGCATCGTCGCTTGCCATGGGTATCCCTTGCCGGTTGAAAACGCCCCTGAGGTGCCGCGCATGCTAGCCCTGACCGCAAGGCGCCTGCTCGGCGGACGTACAGCGCGCGCCGCCGGGCCGCCCCGTACGACGGGTGAGTCCAGATCGATGGGCAGAACTCCCACCGCCGCCCGGCGGCCGGTTGACAGGACCGAGATCGGTATGCGACCGTGTGGCCGGCTGTTACCGACCGGTCGGTTGAAGGCGCGACCCGGTCGCTGAGCCGACCGATCCATGGCCGAGATCCAGTTCTGCGATCAGACCTTCCGCGACGGTCCCCAGTCGTTGTGGGGGATGCGGATGCGTGCCGGGATGATCACGGACATCGCGCACCACATGGACCGCGCGGGCTTCTACTCGATCGACGTCCCGAGCGGCGGCTTCTACACGGTGATGATGCGCTTCCTGCGCGAGGACCCGATCGAGGCCGCCCAGCACTACCGGCGGATGATGCCGAACAGCACGCTGCGCTACGGGCAGCGCCCCTCCTCCTCGGGCCAGTACGGGATCTCCTCGTACGCGGTGCTCGACTTCTACACGCGCTACATGGCCGACCGGATGCAGATGGACTCGGTCTGGGTCTTCGACTGTCTCTACGACATGGCCGAGATGGAGTACCGGGCGCGCCGCTGCCATGAGGCGGGGATGCTCGTCGTGCCCTCGATCATGTACGGGATCAGCCCCGTGCACACCGACGAATTCTACGCCGACCGGGTGCGCGAGATGGTCTCCTGGGGGGTGGGCTCGTCGATCTACTTCGAGGACGCACCCGGCATCCTCACGCCCGAGCGCGCCGCGACGCTCGTACCCGCGCTCGTGCAGGCGTGCGGCGATCTGCCGCTGGAGATGCACTGCCACAACACGACGGGCCTGGCGCCGCTGAACTACCTGACCGCGATCGAGCACGGCGCGCACATCCTGCACACCTGCAGCCGGCCCATGGCCAACGGGCCGTCGCTGCCCTCGACCGAGATGATGATCGTCAACATCGAGTCGGCCGGGCACACCCACAACCTGGACACGACCGGATTCGACGCGGTCGCCGAGCATCTCGAGCGGATCGCCCTCCAGGAAGGCCACCCGATCGGCACCTGCCAGGAGTACGACCGTCGCCTGTACGACCACCAGCTGCCGGGCGGGATGACCGGGACCTTCAAGGCGCAGCTCGCGCAGTACGGGATGCCAGAGAAGCTCGAAGCGGTGCTCGAGGAGATCCCCTACGTCCGAGCCGCCTTCGGCCATCCGGTCTCCGCGACGCCCTTCTCGCAGCTGCTCGGTACGCAGGCCGTGCTCAACGTCGTGACCGGCGACCGCTGGTCGATCACCACCGACGAGGTCGCGATGTACATGATCGGCGCCTTCGGCGAGCCGCCCGCGCCGATCGACGAGAACGCGCGCGACAAGCTTCTGTCCACCCCGGCGGGCCGCAAGATGGTCGGCTGGAAGCGCCCCGAGACGACGCTGCTCCAGATGCGCGACCAGCTCGGGTCCGGCGATGACGACGACGAGTTCATGCGTCGCTACTTCGCGCCGGTGCCGGACATCGAGGCCACGCGGGCAGCCGGCCCGCTCCCGCTGCGCTATCAATTCGCCGACGACGTCGACCGGCTCATGCGGGCCGCGCTCGACGCCGGCCGCGCCCGCCGGGTACGACTGCGCACGCCGAGCGTCTCGATCGAGTTATCCAAGTCACCGGAGTCTTGATGGTCGCGTGCTGGTGAGCGGCGCCGGCCGCTACGAGCAGAGGGAGTCGTTCCATGGCTGATACGTACGTGCTGCGCTTCAACGACGCGTCCTCGACGCACGACCTGGTGGGGGGCAAGGGCGCGAACCTCGCCGCGCTCGTCCAGGCGGGCTTCCTGGTGCCGCCGGGCTTCACGGTCACGACCGCCGGCTACGCCGAGTTCCTGCGGGCCGCGGGGCTCGGCTCGCGTATCGATGAGCTCGTGGCGACACTCGACTACGCCGACGCGCCCGCGCTCGAGCGCACGACCGCGCAGATCCGCGAGCTGATCACGGGCGCCGGCTTCCCGCCGTCGATGATCGACGGCATCACCTCGGCGTACGGCGAGCTCGGCGACGCTCCCGATGTCGCGGTGCGCTCGTCTGGGACCGCCGAGGATCTCGCCGAGGCGTCGTTCGCCGGGATGCACGACACCTACCTGGACATCGCCGGCCGCGACCAGGTCCTCGACGCGATCAAGCGCTGCTGGGCGTCGCTGTGGACCGCCCGCGCGACCTCTTATCGACACACCCTGGGCTTTGACCACTCCAACGGGATCGCGGTCGTCGTGCAGAAGATGGTCCCTTCGGAGGTCTCCGGCGTGATGTTCACCGCCAACCCGCTCACCGCCGCGACGAACGAGATCGTCATCAACGCGAGCTGGGGCCTGGGCGAGGCGATCGTCTCGGGCATCGCCACCCCCGACGAGTTCGTCGTGGCCTCGAGCCAGCTGCGCGTGATCGAGCGCAAGCTCGGCGGCAAGGAGAAGCGGGTCGTGCGCGACCCCGAGACGGGTGTCGGGACCGTCGCCGAGGACAACCCGCCGGACAATCGCGAGCGCTTCTGCCTGGACGACGTGCAGGTTCGCGAGCTCGCCGGCCTCGGGCAGCGAGTGCAGGCCCACTACGGCGGCTTCCCGCAGGACACCGAGTGGGGCTACGCGGACGGGCAGTTCTTCCTGCTGCAGTCGCGGCCGGTCACCGGCGTGCACCTGTCCTGGGACGCGGACTGCGACGACTGGCAGTGGATGGCTGAGACGCCCGACGATCAGGTCTATACCCGGGCCTGGGCCGACGAGGTGTGGACCGGCGCCGTGACCCCGCTCTTCTACTCGATCCGCGGCTATCTGTTCACCTGGGCCCACGAGGCCTACCAGCAGATCTGGGGCTTCCCCGAGACGGCCAAGATGCGCCTGTTCACCTACCACAAGGGCGGCGCTTACTACAACTGCAACATCGACCGGGCGAACATCACCAACACCTCCTTCCAGGCGGTGCGGCCGGGGATGCTCGCCAACGTCCCGCCGGCGTGGCACCAGGAGATCCTCGAGCAGCCGTTCAGCCTGGTCCAGTACGCCAAGCTGCAGCTGCGGCTGAACACGATTGACAAGCACGGCCGCACGTTCGGGTGGATCGAGGCCAACAACCAGACCTACGTGCACGGGTCGATCGAGAGCGCGAACAGCGTTCCGCCCGAGGAGCTTCGGTCGTGGTCCGATGCGCAGGTCAAGGCCGAGCTCAACCGCCTCTCGCAGATCGAGAATGAGTACGGCCGCGACGTGCTGCACGGCTTCTGGATCCACGCCCGCGATTCGTTCGCCGCGGTCGCGACGATGTTCGCGAAGTGGTACGACGGCGGCGAGGTCAAGCAGTTCACCGAGTTGATCACCGGCACGCCGCGCAAGACGGCGACGATGGTCGAGAACGCCGAGCTGTGGGCGCTGTCGGAGGAGATCCGGCACTCCGAGCTGCTCGGCGAGCTGTTCGAGGCCCACCAGGACGGCGCGTTCTTCGAGGCGTGCGGCGACAGCGAGGAGGGGCGGGCCTGGCTGAAGCGCTACGAGCAGTTCCTCGTCGACCACGGCCACCGCGGTCACGCCGATCGCGACTTCTGGTTCATCCGGCGTGCCGAGGACCCGGCCGTCGACTACCGCTCGCTGAAGTCGTTCCTGTCGATCGCCGACACCCGCGACCCCGAGGTCAAGGAGAAGGAGGTCGAGGCCGAGCGGGTTCGGATCGTCGAGCACGTCGCCGAGAACATGCGCCGGAAGTCCTTCGGCACCCTGCGCGCGGAGCTCTTCAAGGGGACGATGGACTACCTCATGCGTTTCCTGATGTTCCGCGACGACGAGCGCCACTGGGTCGACCGCTCGACGTTCTCGATGAAGCGCTGCTGCAAGGAGATCGGTCGCCGGCTGCAAGAGCGCGGCCTGCTCGAGGGCGACACGGACTTCTACTTCCTGACCCGCCACGAGCTCTTCCGCCTGCTCGACGGCGACCCCTCGCAGCTGCCGCTGATGAAGGCCAAGATCGCCGCCCGGCGCAAGAACTTCGAGGCGGTGCTCAATCGGGAGGCGAGCCTGCCGCTCTACCTGCAGCGCGGCCGCAACGCCGATGCCGAGTTCGACCGGGCCGCCGGCGTCGAGCTGCCCGAGGGGATCCACCAGGGGATGGGCACCAGCGGCGGGCTCGTCGAGGGCATCGCCCGCGTCGTCCCCACCCTGCAGGAGATCGGGCGCGTCCAGGACGGAGAGATCCTCATCACCAACTCCACCGACCCCGGCTGGACGCCGGTCTTCCTGCTGCTGACGGGGATCATCCTGGAGACGGGCGGCCTGCTCGCGCACGGCTCGTGCCTCGCGCGCGAGTACGGGATGCCCGCGGTGCAGCTCAGCCGCGCGATGAGCATCATCCCCGACGGCGCGCGCATCCGAATGAACGGCGATACCGGCCAGGTCGAGATCCTCGACGCCGAGGAGGGCGCGGCGGTCAGCGGGGAGGTGCCGGCAACGGCCTGACGCTCGCCGAACCGCGCGGCCGGCTCACTCCCCGGTGAAGCGGGCCGGCCGCTTCTCGGCGAACGCGGTCACGCCCTCGGCGAAGTCGCGCGACTCGGAGATCCGCTGCTGCTGCGCGGCCTCCAGCCGCGTCGCGGCGCCGAGAGTCGGATAGAAGGTCGCGTTGACCTGTTCCTTGGTACCCGCGTAGGACAGCGGCGGGCCGGCCGCCAGGCGCGCGAGCAGCGCCTCGACGGTGGGCTGGAACTGCTCGTCGTCGAGCACCCGGTTCACCATGCCCCACTCGAGCGCCTGCGCGGCGGGGATGCGTTCGCCGAGCATCGCCATCTCCACCGCCCGGGCGATCCCGATGCGCGAGCCGATCAGCGGCACCGCCCCGCCGTCGGGCACGAGGCCGACGTTCACGAACGCGAGCAGGAAGTACGCCGACTCGTGGGCGAGGACCATGTCGCACGCCAGTGCGAGCGAGGCGCCCACGCCGGCCGCCCCGCCGTTGACCGCGGCGATCACCGGCTTGGGAACCTCGCGTACGGTGAGGATCATCTCTCCGTACTTGTCGAGCATCGGCGAGCCGAGGTCCGCGGCCCCCGAGGCGACCAGCGTGCGCTCGGAGTTGTCTTTCAGGTCGGCGCCCGCCGAGAACGCACGGCCGTTGCCGGTGATGCAGATCACGCGCACGGCGGGATCGCCACCGGCGTAGCGGAGGGCGTCGCGCACATCGGCCGCGCACCGTGGCGGGATCGCGTTCAAGGCCTCGGGTCGGTTCAGGCGCAGCGTCATCACGCCGTCGCGGGTCCCGGTCTCGATCGTCTGATAGCTCACACCGGCAACCTATCGGGCTTCACGGCCCCCGGTCGCGAGCCGCTAAGGTCAGCGCCTCGGCCACCCGCGCAGCGGGGTTCTCGAGCGGTCCCGGCCGGCGGGCGAGCACGATGCGCCGGGTCTCCTGTGGCTCTCCCCGTACCGCAACGACCCTCACGCCGGCCGGCAGCGCATCGAGCATCAGCGGCGTGACCGTCGTGATCGCCAGGCCGGCGGCGACGATCTGCAGCTTGGCCAGCCAGTCGCGCACGACGTAGCGCACGTCTCCTCGCGCGGCGAGGCCGGGCCAGACGCCGAGCAGGGTGTCGCCGCCCTCGGATCGACTGGCCACCCAGACCTGGCCGTCGAGTTGCTCGACCTCGACGGCCCGGAGCGTCGCAAAGGGATGGCTGGCAGCGACGGCGATGAGCAGGTCGCGCTCGGTGAGCGTCGTCAGCTCCAGCGGCGGCGACTGGGCGTCGGGCGGGCGGTAGGGCGGGGTGCGCGCGAGCAGGGCCAGGTCGAGCGTGCCCGCGCGCAGCGAGCGGATCAGGGCGGGCGTGGTCGCCTCTCGAACCGTGACCCTCAGCTCGGGCGGCAGCGAGGCGAGGCCCCGTGGCACGAGGCCCACGACCGCGGCGGGAAAGGCGCCGAGCCGCACCGGCCGGGTGGACGCCTCCTCGCCGGCCAGCTCGCGCCGCGCGGCGTCGAGCTCGTCCAGCGCCCTGGCCGCGCTGGCCAGCAGACGCGCGCCCGCCGGCGTGAGCACCACTCCCTGCCGGCCGCGGTCGAAGAGGCGCCGGCC
>DATAWZ010000175.1:0-6226 GCA_036266975.1 Solirubrobacteraceae bacterium | reverse complement strand
CGAGGACGTCGAGTTGCTGCGCCGCACACGTGAGGGCGAGCCCGACTGCTTCGGCACGCTGTTCCGCCGTCACCACCGCATGGCGCTCGGCGGCTTGGTGCGTCGCGGCGCGAGCCCGGAGCTGGCGGCCGACCTGCTGGGCGAGACCTTCGCGGTCCTGCTCGAGGTCGTCCGCGATGAGCGCCGCGAGCTGCCCGCCAACCCAGCGGCGTGGCTGCTGCTCACCTCGGGTCGGCTGCTCATCGACGTGCGGCGCCGGGGACGGGCCGCCGACAGCGCGCACGCACGCCTGGGGCTCGCCCCGATCGTCCTGCAGGACCCGGACATCGAGCTGATCCTCGACGCCGCGCGCGACGAGGAGCTCCTGGCCCGGATCCGCTCGCTGCTCCCGCCCGAGCAGGCCGAGGCGCTCACCGCCCGCGTCGTCGGCGAGGCCGACTACGCGGCGATCGCGAGCGCCCAGGCGACGAGCGAGGCCGCCGTCCGACAGCGAGTCAGCCGCGCGCTGGCCACCCTACGAGCCACCCTACGGAGCGAACCATGACCAGCTTCATCGACCGCCTGCACGACGACCTCGTCCGCGCCGCCGCACCGGCCGCACCCGCGCTCGAACGCACACCCGCACCGCGGCGTACCGCGCCGCGCGCCTCGCGCCGCCAGCTGAGGGGCCTGGCACTCGGCGGGGCGCTCGCCGCCGGCGGCGTCGCCGCCGGCGTGTTGACCCTGTCCTCCTCCCCGGCCGGACCGCCCCCCGCGGCCGCCGCGGTGCTGCACGCGCTCGCGCGCGTGGCCGCCGTGCAGCCGGCGGTCACCGCGCCCGGGCCCGGCCAGTACCAGTACACGCAGTCCGAGGCGACCGACACCGGGACCTACGCCCAGGCCGCCCCCTCCGGCGGCGCGGCCACGTTCTGCACGGTGCAGGTCCGGGACAACCGTCAGACATGGATCGGCCCCGACGGCTCGGGGATGATCGTGGAGTCCCAGTCGCCGACCGGAGTGAGCACCCCCGCCGGCTGCGCGGCGCAGCTACCGGCGCCGCCGTCGAGCACGTCCTCGCGAACCTGGTACGCAACGGGCTGCCTGAGCATCACCCCCACCAACCTGAGTGCCTTGCCCATCGACCCCACCGCGCTGCGGGCCGAGCTGCAATCGCGTCAGATCGAGGGTGGGCCCCCCGGCCCGGCCGAGGACTTCGCCCAGATCGGTGACCTGCTGCGTGAGACCGACGCCTCCCCGGCGCTCCGCTCGGCGCTCTACACGATCGCCGCCGGCCTGCCCGGCGTCCGATCCTTGGGCACCATCACCGACCAGGCCGGCCGCAACGGCGTGGGCCTGGCCATCGACAGCGGCGGCGCCGAGCACGTGATGATCTTCGACCCGCAGACGAGCGCGCTGCTCGCGACGCAGACGAGCGCCGCCGACTCACCCACGAGCTACACGGTCTATTTGCGCTCGCAGGTCGTCGGCTCGCTGCCCGCGCCCGCGCCCGCCGCGCTCACGCCGGCGTGCACCAACGGCACGAGCCGCACGATCCAGACCCCGGCGGGCACGCTGGCGGTCGGCACCGGCAGCTGAAACACGACCTGCCACAGGGGGGGGTGGCGTACTTGAGCGTTGCTGTAGTGCGCTGGGGTACACCACCCCCCCCCCCCGGCGGGCGCGCCACTCAGTGGATCCGCTCCTGCCAGGACACCGCCGCCGAGGCGACCTCGGCCAGCGCGGCCCGCAGCGCCTGCGGGCGGCCCGCCGTGCGGGCCTCGGCGAGTTCCTTGAGGGCCGCGGCGAGCACCGCCGGCCGCGAGGGCCCGGCACGTCGCAGCTCGGCGAGCTCGCCGGCGGTCAGCCGCCGCGGCCCTCCGGTGACCGCGCTCGCCAGCCCCCGGTAGCCGCGCGCCGCGCGCTGCTCGGCCGCCGCCCGCGCCCGGTCCGCCGCATCGAGCGCCCGCTCAGCGCGAACCCGACCGTCCTCGCCGCCCGCTTCGGCCAGCGCCGCCCGCACGGCGAGCGCGCGCTCGGCCTCGGCGCGCGCCGCCTCGAGCACGCGTGCGCCCGCCACCGCCTGGTCCGGCCAGCGGTCGCGCTCGCGCAAGAGCTCGCGCCGCTCGGCGCGCACGTCGCTCACCGTCGCCTCGGCACGCTCGAGCCGCGACGCGAGCCGCGTCGCCGTGCGCCGGGCCTCGGCCGCAGCGAGCTCCGCCTCCGCGGCTCGAACCCGGCCTGCGCCCGCGCGCGGGCGATCGCCCGGTCGGCGCGCGCGCCGGGGCTCCGCGCCGCCGAGGCCGGCGCGGCCCGACGCGGCCGCAGCGCTCGAGGTCGCGCTCGAGCCCGCGCGACCTGCGCACGCGCGCGCTCGAGCGCCCGTGGCTGCTCGTGCCCGCGCGCGAGCGCCTCGCGCAGCGCGGCCCGCGCCTCGCGCAGCGCGGCCCGCGCCTCGGGCGACATCTCGGCCAGCAGCGCCCGCTCAGGCGCGAGCGTGCCGCGCCGGCTCGAGTCCCGCCGCGCGCACGGCGGCGTTGAGCAACCCGCCGAACGGGCGCTTGGCCGCGTTCAGCGACGGCCAGGGCTCACCGGCGACCGGGTCGCCCAGGCGGTAGCGGTCGATGCGATAGCTCTGGCCCGCCCATTTGGCGCCGGAGGGATTCCAGTCCGCCGCGCGCGGCGGCTCGCCGTAGAGCTCGGCCCAGCGGTGGATCTTCTCGATGACGTCCTCGCGAGTCCACAGCGCCACCCGGCCACCTCGGGCCCGGGGCGGTGCCCCCGCGACGCTCGCGGGGGCCAATGCCATGACCTCCCGCTAGTGGTGCCTCCTGTAAATCCGGTCGTCGATTCGCGAGCGAAAATCGACCATGGCCAGGACGCAGGGAGCCGCCAGGCGAAGATTTGCAGCCGCGAAGCGGGAGCGGATTTGCAGGAGGTGCCACTACTAGGCGCCGGCGAGGGCGTCGAGCGCCGCGCGCCCGATCGCCGGCCAACCGGCGAGGGCGAGGGCGAGGGCGAGGGCGAGGGCGAGGGCGAGGCTCTGGACAGCGCCCGTGAGCATCGGACGAGACACGGTGCTCGAAGGTACCGCACCGGGCCGCGCGCGGCAACGAGGATTCACACCGCGTGAGAGGGTGGCGATGCCGGGCCCCTCTCCGTTTCCCGTAGCCTTGCGCGCGCATGCTTCTCCCGCAGCTCATCCGCGACCTCGCCGCCGAGCGCCCCGACGCGACCGCGCTGGTGTGTGGCGAGCGGCGCATGAGCTACGCCGAGCTCGACGCGCGCTCGAGCGCCGTGGCCTGCGCGCTCCGCGATGCCGGCCAGGGCCCGGGGTCGCGCATCGCCCACCTGGACCACAACGCGCCCGAGGCGATCGAGCTGCTCTTCGGCGCGGCGAAGATAGGCGCGGTCCTCGTACCGCTCAACTGGCGGCTCGCCGCGCCCGAGCTCGCCGCCGTGCTCGCCGACGCGAAGGTCAAGACGCTCGTCTGCGGCCCGTCGTTCGCGCAGGTCGGGCGCTCGCTCAACGCTCAGGCGCGAGTCGTCGGCGAGGACTACGAGCCCTGGGTACAGGCCGCCGCCGGCGAGGACCTCGGCCACGTCGGCGAGGACGAGGACGTCGTGCTGCAGCTCTACACCTCGGGGACGACCGGCGTGCCCAAGGGCGTGTTGCTCACCAATGAGAACCTCTCGCTGCTGCCCGAGAGCGTCTCGGCCCAGTGGTCGATGGACGACTCCTCGGCGACGCTGGTGGCGATGCCGATGTTCCACATCGGCGGCATCGGCTGGCTGCTGGTCTCGCTCGCTGGCGGGGCCGCCAACGTCCTGGTGCCGCAGATCGTGCCCGGCGAGCTGCTCGACACGATGGAGCGCGAGCGGATCACCAACGCGTTCCTCGTCCCCACCGTCCTGCAGATGCTGTGCGCGATCCCCGGCGCCGCCGAGCGCGACTGGTCGGCGCTGCGCTCGATCGCCTATGGCGCCTCGCCGATCACCACAACCGTTCTGAAGGCGGCGCTGTCGACCTTCCGCTGCTCGCTCTTCCAGCTCTACGGCATGACCGAGACCGCCGGCGCGATCGTCCAGCTCGACCCCGACGACCACGATCCGGGCGGCCCGCGCGAGCACCTGCTGCGCGCGGCCGGCCGCGCCTATCCCTGGATGGAGCTGCAGGTCGTCGACCCCGCCCGCGGCACCCCCCGGGCGCCCGGCGAGGTCGGCGAGGTGCGGGTGCGCGGGTCGGCGGTGACCCCCGGGTACTTCGGACGGCCGACCGAGACCGCCGCTGCCTTCGACGAGGAGGGCTGGCTGCGCACCGGCGACGGCGGCTACCTGGACGAGGAGGGCTTCCTCTTCCTCACCGACCGGATCAAGGACATGATCGTCTCGGGCGCCGAGAACGTCTATCCAATCGAGGTCGAGGAGGTGCTCGCGGCCCACCCCGACGTCGGTGAGGTCGCGGTCATCGGCACGCCGGACGAGCGCTGGGGTGAGCGCGTCACCGCGATCGTCGTGCCCCGCCCGGGCGCACCGTCCGACGGGGACAGCCTGGTCGCCTTCGCCCGCGAGCGGTTGGCCGGCTTCAAGCTGCCGCGCACGGTGCACTTCGCGACCGAGCTGCCCAAGACGGCGAGCGGCAAGGTCCTCAAGCGCAGCCTGCGCGAGACCTACGCGGACGCACCGGTCAGCCCGTCCTGAGGTGGGCGCGTATCATACGGGCACGTATGTAATTCGCCCGGAGGGAGAGCTCTGACGTGACCGACGTGCGCATCACCTACATCGGCGGCCCGACCGCGCTCATCGAGATCGGCGACTGGCGCCTGCTCACCGACCCCACCTTCGACCCGCCGGGCAAGCGCTACTTCTTCGGCTGGGGCACCTACTCGCGCAAGCTCCAGGGTCCGGCGATCGAGTTCGCCGACCTCGGCCGGATCGACGCCGTGCTGATCAGCCACGACCACCACGGCGACAACCTCGACCCCAGCGGCCGCTCGCTGCTGCCGCAGATGGGCACGATCATCACCACCGCGCCGGGCGCCAGGCGCCTGGGCGGCGACGCGCGCGGCCTGGAGCCCTGGGCGGCGACGACGCTCACCGCCGAGGGGCGCGTACCGATCGAGATCACCGCCACGCCGTGCCGCCACGGGCCTCCGGGGAGCAAGCCGATCGTCGGCACGGTCACCGGCTTCTCGCTGCGCTGGGAGGGCCAGGAGCACGGCGCGCTGTGGATCACCGGCGACACCGTCCTCTACGAGGGGGTGCGCGAGGTGGCCAACCGCATGGACGTCGGCACCGCGATCGTCCACATGGGCGGCGTGACCTTCTGGTGGCTCTCGGGCCCGCTGAAGTACACGATGACCGCCAAGGACGCGCTCGAGCTGTGCGAGCTGGTCAAGCCGCACGCGATCGTCCCGATCCACTACGAGGGCTGGCGCCACTTCACCCAGCGCAAGAACGAGGCCGAGAAGGTCCTGAGCGGCTCATCGCTCGCGCGCAGCGTGCACTGGCTGGAGGCGGGCTCGCCCACCGAGCTCTCCGTGTGACGCGGGCGGGTCGCCCGACCCTGACCACGCCCGAGCAGTGGGCCCAGGCCGCGCTGCTGGAGATCGAGTGCAGCGGCGTGCGCGGCCTGTCGGTCCAGTCGGCGGCCCGCCGCCTCGGGGTCAGCAAGGGCGGCCTGTACCACCACTTCCGCGACCGACGCGCGCTGCTGCAGGCGGCGCTGACGTTGTGGGAGGCCCGTCGGGTGACCGAGCTGGGCGAGCGCTTCGCCGAGATCGAGGACCCACGCGAGCGACTGCGCCGGGTGCTCGTCTACGCCGGCGTGGAGATGCAGCCGACGGTCATCCTGCAGCTGATGGCCGCCGGCGACGATCCCGACGTCGCCGCCGCCCTGCGGCGCACAACGGTCGCGCGCCTGGCGCTGCTGCGCGCGATCTTCGCCGAGATCGGCGCGACCCCGGCGACCGCCGAGCACCGGGCGATCATGACCTACAGCCACTACCTGGGGCTGGCCGAGCTGCGCACCCACACGCCGGAGGTCCTCGCCAGCCCGCGGCGCATGCGCGCCCATCTGCGCCAGCTCGAGACGAGCCTGCTCGCCGGGCTCTAGTGGGAAAATAACGTCCGAGCACTACGCGGCCTGCTGCAGCGTGACGGTGTGCCCGAGGCGTTGGAGCTGGGCGACCAGGCGCCGGGTTTGGCGTTCGGGGTCGCGGCGGGCGTAGTACTCGCCGCCGAGGTCGTT
>DATAWZ010000174.1:0-15966 GCA_036266975.1 Solirubrobacteraceae bacterium | reverse complement strand
GCGCGCACCCAGATCCGGATCGCCTTCCAGACCCTGCTGGAACGCTTGGATGACATCCGCTTCACCGCGGGC
The DNA here is from genome assembly GCA_036266975.1 of Solirubrobacteraceae bacterium. Taxonomy (GTDB): domain Bacteria; phylum Actinomycetota; class Thermoleophilia; order Solirubrobacterales; family Solirubrobacteraceae; genus DATAWZ01. Next base: position 15,894 of record DATAWZ010000174.1, on the reverse strand, counting down.
AAGCCGCCGGTGCCGATGCTCAACATGGCCGTCGGCGGGTTCGCCGAGGTCCACCTGGACTTCACCAAGATCCGCTGACGGCTGGCATCATGTGCAGCGTGAAGGCGCTGCGCAACGTCCTGATCATCTGCGGCGCCGCCGCGGCGGTCGACCTGCTGCCCAAGGGCGGCGAGGCCGCGAACACGATCAGCGCGGCGCTGGGCGCGCTGCTCGGCGTGGCGATCGGCCTGCTCGCGCTGCGGATGTACCGCGAGAGCGGTTACCGCCTGCGCTCGCTCGAGGACCGGCAGCGCGCGATCGGCTACATCGCCGTCGGCGCGATCGTCGCTGACGCGGCGTGCGAGGGCCGCCTCTCGCAGACCACGGCCGGCGAGCTCGCGTTCTTCATCGTGCTCGGCCTGGCCATCTGGGCGCTGGTCCAGGTCTGGCGCGAGTCGCGCAGCCTCAGCTGATCGCGCGCAGCCTCAGGACCAGGCGGCCGACGCTCACGCCGGCCAGCGCCAGGTCGAGCGTGTCGAGCAGCGACCCGTCGGCGAGCAGCTCGCAGTGGTCGGTGCAGTCCAGCAGCAGCGGGACCGGCACCCACGGCACCGCGGCCAGGAGCCGGTAGGGCAGGAAGGTGAAGCCGTCCTCGCGCAGGTGCAGCTCGGTGCCGCCGACCATCCCGTCGTAGCTGAGCGCGATGCGGTCCGGGGCGAGCAGGGTCGCAAGGCCCCCGCGGTGCTCGATCCGCCCGTCGCTCCACTCGAGCCGGTCGTGGACGAGCCAGGTCGTGTCGGTCAGCCAGGTTGTCGAGCTCTGAAAGCGCAGCCGGTGCGGCAGCGGGAGCCGGCGCAGGAGCCGCGGAGCGTGCCAGGCGCCCTCGCCCGCCCACGTGGCGGAGAAGAACTCTCGCGACTGTAGCGGCGTGGGCACGGGCGGCAGCCTAGTGCGCGGCGGACCCTATGCTCGGATCGTGCCGAACCGCGAGGAGCAGATCACCGCCCAGCGCCGCGAGCTGCCCGACCAGCCGGGCGTCTACCTGTTCCGCGACGAGAAGGATCGCGTGATCTACGTCGGCAAGGCCAAGTCGGTGCGCAAGCGGGTCGCCTCGCACTTCGCCAAGGCGAACGTCCCCAGCAGCCCCGGGCACGCCGAGATGGTCGCCGCCGTGCAGCGGATCGAATGCATCGTGGTCAACAGCGAGGCCGAGGCGCTGCTCGCCGAGCAGAGCTTCATCAAGCAGTACCGGCCGCGGTTCAACATCCGCCTGCGCGACGACAAGTCCTACCCGTTCATCGCGATCTCGCTCGACGAGGAGTATCCGCGCGTCTACTTCACGCGCGAGCGCCATCGCCCGAACCGCGCCTACTTCGGCCCCTACTCGAGCGCCAAGCGCGTGCGCGGGACCCTGGACCTGCTGACCAAGGTCTTCCAGTTCCGCTCCTGCACCGGCGCGGAGCCCGGCCGGCGCAGCGGCTCGCCGTGCCTGGACTACTACATCAAGCGCTGCGAGGCGCCCTGCGTCGGCTACGTGAGCCCCGAGCGCTACCGCGAGTCGATCGACGGCGTGGTCGCCTTCCTCTCCGGCCGCTACCGCGAGATCGAGACGAACCTCGAGCAGCGCATGCGCGACGCCGCCGCCGCCCAGGAGTTCGAGCAGGCCGCGCTCGAGCGCAACCGCCTGCGCGCGGTGCGCTCGCTGCTGGAGCGTCAGCGCGTCGCGCGCGAGTCGGTGGGCACGCTCGACGCGGTCGCGGTCGCGCTGAAGGGCACCGACGCCAACGCCCAGGTCTTCCAGGTCCGCGACGGGGTCCTCTCCGACCGCCAGTCCTTCTACCTCTCGAACGAGACCGAGCGCGACCTCGGGGAGGTGGCCGAGGAGTTCATGCTCCAGTACTACGGCGGGGCTCAGTCGATCCCGGCCCAGATCGTCGTGCAGCGCGAGCTGGCCGACGCCACCGCGCTCGCCGAGGCCCTGACCCAGGCGCGCGGCGGCCGCGTCGAGCTGCGGGCGGCCGAGCGGGGCGACAAGCGCCGCATCCTCGAGCTCGCCGAGCGCAACGCCAAGCTCTCGCTCGACCAGGAGCGCCTGAAGGACGAGCGCCGCCGCGAGCGCCGCGTCGTCGCGCTCGAGGGGCTCCAGCGGGCGCTCGGCCTGGACGCGCCGCCGATCCGCATCGAGTGCTTCGACATCTCCAACCTGGGCGGGACCCACACGGTCGCCTCGATGGTCGTCTTCGAGGGCGGGGCACCCAAGAAGTCCGACTACCGGCGGTTCACGATCCGCACCGTCGAGGGCTCGGACGACTTCGCCTCGATGGCCGAGGTGCTCGGGCGCCGCGCCGCGCAGTGGGAGCGCCAGGCCGACATCTCCCCCCACGACCGCGACTACGACGCGAGCTTCGCGACGCTGCCGAGCCTGATCGTCATCGACGGCGGCAAGGGCCAGCTGTCGGCCGGACTGCCGCCGCTCGCGGGGCTGCGCGAGCGCGGCGTCGTGGTGATCTCGCTGGCCAAGCGCCTGGAGGAGCTCTTCCTCCCCGGCAAGCGCGCGCCGCTCGTGCTCGACCACGACACCGCCGAGCTGCAGCTGCTCCAGCGCGTGCGCGACGAGGCGCACCGCTTCGCGATCACCCACCACCGCACCCGCCGCGACCGCGCGATGACCGCCTCGATCCTCGACGGGCTGCCGGGCATCGGCGCGGTGCGCAAGCGCGCGCTGCTCACCCACTTCGGCTCGCCGGACGCGGTGCTCACCGCCTCCCGCGAGGAGCTCTCCGCGGTCCCGGGCCTCCCGGGCAAGACCGCGCGCGAGGTCTATGCCCATCTTCATCGGGCAGGATGACCGCCGCGCATGCGCGGCGGTCCCGGACCGCGCATGCGCGGTCCGGCGGCGGGGCGCATGCGCCCCGCCGTACATAACAATGGGAAAGGCATGGCGGTGACCGACGAGTTCGACGCGCTGCCCAACCTGCAGGACCTGGTGATCATCACCGGGTTCTCGGGCGCGGGCAAATCGACGGCGATGAACGCGTTCGAGGACGCCAACTACTTCTGCGTGGACAACCTGCCGCCGGAGATGATCCGCTCACTGGTCGAGCTGTTCATGCACCGGGGCTCGCGCGTCGAGCGCGCCGCGGTGGTCTCCGACGTGCGCGGCGGCGCGTACTTCGACACGCTCGTCGCCGTGCTCGAGGAGCTGCGCGCGCTCGGCGTCGCGCACCGGCTCGTGTTCCTGGACGCCGAGGTGCAGACGCTCGTCAATCGCTACAAGGAGACCCGTCGGCGCCATCCGCTGGCCCGGGCCGGAGACGTCTCCGCCGGCATCGCCGAGGAGCGGGCGCTGCTCGCGCCGCTCCGCGCGCGTGCCGACGTCGTCATCGACACGACTGGCCTGTCGCTGGCCGCTCTGCGCCGGCGGATCGCCGACGAGCTGCTCCCCGGCGCCGCGTCGCGGCTGTCGCTCACGCTGATGAGCTTCGGCTTCAAGCACGGCCCGCCGCGCGACGAGGACTTCGCGTTGGACGTGCGCTTCCTGCCCAACCCCCACTACGACCCCGAGCTGCGCCCGCTCACCGGCCTGGACGAGCGCGTGGTCGCCTTCGCGGCCAGCGACGGGCGCCTGGCCGATCTCTACGGCCGCCTGGAGCCGCTGCTCGACTTCCTGCTGCCCGAGTACGTCGCCGAGGGCAAGGCCCACCTGCTCGTCGCGATCGGGTGCACCGGGGGTCGGCACCGGTCGGTGGCCGTCGTGGAGCACCTCGCCGAGCGCTATCGCGGGCGCGAGGACCTCGTGGTCGCGGTCAGCCACCGCGACATCGACAAGCGCTGGCGCGACGCATAGCGTGTCCGCGCATCGCGCGAGAATGCGCGCCGTGATCGACCATGTCGCCTTCGAGGTCTCCGACCTGGCCCGCTCCGCGCTCTTTTACGACGGCGTGTTCTTCGCGGTCGGCGTGCGGCGCATGCACGAGGGCGACCGGGCGATCGCCTACGGCGTCAACGAGGCGATGTTCTGGATCGTCGCTCGGGACCGCGCGCCGGCGCCCGGCTACGGGCACGTCGCGGTGCGGGCCGTCGGGCGCGCCGCGGTCGACGCCGCCCACACCGCCGGGCTGGAACGCGGCGGGCGCAACGACGGCGACCCGGGTCCGCGCCCGCAGTACGGGCCGCGCTACTACGCCGGCTACCTGCTCGACCCGGACGGCCTGCGCGTCGAGATCGTCGCCGGCAGCGACTAGTGGTGCCTCCGGTAGATCCGGTCGTCGATTCGCGAGCGAAAATCGAGCATGGCCAGGACGCAGGGAGCCGGAATAGCAGCGCTATTTCGGCTCTCGAGGACGCCGCCAGGCGAAGATTTGCAGCCGCGAAGCGGGAGCGGATTTACCGGAGGTGCCACTAGGGAACCGCACGCCGCCCGGTCGCGCGGCGGGAACCCCCCGGTCCCGCCGCGCCGACCGACAGCTCCGGCCACTCCCCCCCGAGACGTGGCCCGAGCCCCCCAAGTCCTCAGCTCGGCATCCCGCCCGCGGTCGGCGTCTCCGCCGGCCCGGGATGCACGCCGCGCAGTCGCTCGAGCTTGTTGACGAGCTCGAGCCAGCCGCGGAACGCCTCGCCCTCGCCCGACGTGCCGCTGATGTGGCCGGCGATCGGTTCGCCCGGATCGAGATCGAGCACCACCCGCTGGGTCTCCGGTCCGGTCACGGCCGGCAGCGTTACCGAGAACCGCCGCGCTCGCATTGGTAGCCGCTACCAATCTTTTGGCCCGGCCCCTATCTTCTGCCCGTGGATGCGACGGGCGGTCTGCCGCGAGATCTCCTGGTCGAGCGCGGCGGCGAGCTCGCCGAGATCGACGCTGCGCTCGCGGCGACCGCCGTCGGCGAGGGCTCGGTCGTCGTGCTCGAGGGGCCGGCCGGGATCGGCAAGACGGCGTTGCTCGGCGCCGCCGACGAGCGCGCTCCCGCCGCCGGTGTGGTCACCTTCGCCGGGCGCGCGGTCGAGCTCGAGGGCGGGTTCCCCTACGGCGTCGTGCGCCAGCTGCTCGAGCCCACGCTGAGGGCGGCGAGGGACGATCGTCGGACCTCGCTCCTGGCCGGTGCCGCGGCGCTCGCGCAGGGGCCGCTGCTGGGCTCGCCGGTCGCGGGGTCAGTCGAGGAGACGTTCGCGGTCGTGCACGGCCTGTACTGGCTGACCGCGAACCTCGCCGCCGAGGCGCCGCTCGCGCTGCTCGTCGACGACGTCCAGTGGGCGGACGAGCCCTCGCTGCGGTTCCTCGCCTACCTGGCCCGGCGGGTCGACGGGCTCGCCGCGACCGTGATCGTCTCGGCGAGGACGGGGGAGGGAGGCGTCGATCCGCGGCTGCTCGCCGATCTCGGCGCGAGCGCGCGGGCGCGCGTCGTGCGTCCCGCGCCGCTCAGCGACGCCGGCGTGCAGCAGGTGCTGGCCCGCGCCTTCGGGCGCTCGCCCGACCCCGGGTTCACGCACGCGTGCCGCACGGTGACCGGCGGGATCCCGTTCTTCGTGCGCGAGCTCGCCTCGGCGCTGCGGCTCGACGGAATCGAGCCCGGCCCGGAGTCGACCGCGCAGGTCACCGCGGCGGGCGCGCCGGCGACGATCGCGCGCGTCATCCTCGCCCACCTCGGGCGCCTGTCCGAGGGCGCGGTCCAGCTCGCGTGCGCGATCGCCGTGCTCGCCGACGGGGCGACATTGCCGCGCGCGGCCGCGCTCGCCGGCCTGGGCGCGCGCGACGCCGAGGACGCCCTGGATGCGCTGCTCGGCGCCGATGTCGTGCGGGCTGGTCCGCCGCTGGAGTTCCGCCATCCGATCGTGCGCGCCGCGATCTACGACGACATCGCACCGGGACGGCGCTCGGGTCTGCACCGGCAGGCGGCGGCGGTGCTCAGGCAGGACGGCGCCGAGCTCGATTCGGTCGCCGGGCAGCTGCTGCGCAGCGAGCCGGTCGGCGCGCCGGAGACGATCGCGACGCTGCGCGAGGCCGCCGCGCTCGCGCTCGCGCTCGCGCTCGGCGCCCCGGAGAGCGCGGCGCGCTACCTGCAGCGTGCGCTCCGGGAGGCCCCCGAACGCGAGTTGCGCACGACCGTCCTGCTCGAGCTGGGCAGGGCCGAGCAGCTCTCGGCCCTGCCCAGCGCGGGCGAGCGCTTCGCCGAGGCGGGCCGGCTCGCCGAGGATCCGGGCACGCGCTCGCGCGCGATGATCGAGCAGGCCTGGCCGGCGGTCCTGGCCGGCGACTGGCAGGAGGTGGTCACGCTCCTGGATGGCGCGCTGCGCGACCTGCCCGCTGGCGAGGAGCCGCTGCGGGCGCGCGCCGAGCTGATGCGCGCGACGATGGCCTCCTACGACCCTCGACTCGTGCACGAGTTCGTCGCGCGCCTCCCGACCCTCGAGGAGCTGGTCGCGAGCGGTGGGCCGGGGACGCGTGGGCTCGCGCTGCTGCTCGCGGCCTGGCGGGCCCAGCGCGACGAGCCCGCCGACCGGGTGTTGCCGCTCGTCGCGCGCGGCTGGGACGGGGGTCGCTACCTCGAGCAGGGCGAGCCGCTCGAGTACGTGCCCCAGGGACTCGCCGCGCTCATGCTGTGCGACGCGCCCGGGCTCGCGGTCGAGACCGTCGAGGGGTTGTGCGCCCATGCCCTCGACCACGGGTCGCTCATGGCGCACATGCTCGCCGGCGCCCACGATGCCTGGATCGCAGCCTGGCGTGGCGACCTCGCGGCCGCCGAGTCGGAGATGCGCGCCTGCATCGAGCCCGCGATCGAGCTCGGGCAGCAGTTCGCGGTGCTGTCGATCCTGTGGTACTGCGGCGAGGTGCTGCTCGAGCGGCCGTCGGCCGCAGATCTGGCCGCCCAGGTCGAGGCGATCGAGCTCGGCCCGTTCGCCGAGGTGAGCGCGGGTGCGCTGGTGATCGAGATCCGCGGTCGGCTTCGGGCCCGAGCCGGCGAGCGCTCGGCGGCGATCGCCGACCTGCGCCACGCCGGGTCGATCTTCCAGGCGCTCGGCGTGACCAACTCGCCCTCGTTCAGCGCGTGGCGCCTGGAGCTCGCCCTGATGCTCGGTCGCGACGAACGGGAGGAGGCGCTCGCGCTCGTCGAGGCCGAGCTCGAGATCGCGCGGCGTAGCGGCCAGGGACGACGGATCGGGGTCGCGCTGCGCGCCTGGGGGGTGCTGGACGCCGACCCGCGGTCCCGGCTGGCGCATCTCGAGAAGGCGGTGGATTGCCTGCAGGCCACGCCGGCGCGGCTGGAGCACGCACGCGCGCTCGTGGAGCTCGGCGCCGCGCGGCGCCGCCACGGCGACCGCGCCGCCTCACGCGAGCCGCTGCGCGAGGGGCTGGATCTCGCGACGCGCTGTGGCGCCGAGCGGCTCGCCGAGCGCGCGCGCACCGAGCTCTCCGCCACCGGGGCCCGCCCGCGGCGGGCGCTGGTCAGCGGCCGCGACGCGCTCACGCCGAGCGAGCTGCGGGTCGCGGGGATGGCCGCCGAGGGGCGCACGAGCCGGGAGATCGCCCAGGCGCTGTTTGTCACGACCAAGACGATCGACGCGCACCTGAGTCACACCTACCTCAAGCTCGGCATCAACTCGCGCCGGCAGCTCGCGGGGGCGCTCGACGACGGCGCCTGAGCTGCGGCGGAGGGCCCCGGCGGGCGTGCACCGGCGCGCCGCGATGGGTAGGGTTGGCGCCCTGCCGGGCGCCGGTTGAGGTGAACGGCGACCGTCACGTCTACAGGAGGTCGCAGATGCCCGTGAGGGTGGGAATCAATGGCTTTGGCCGTATCGGGCGCAACGTGTTCCGCGCCGCGCAGGCCGGTGGAGCCGACATCGAATGGGTCGCCATCAACGACTTGGTGGACGAGCGGACGCTCGCCCACCTGCTCAAGTACGACTCGATCCTCGGTCCCTACGAGGGCACCGTCGAGCCCGGCGAGGGCGCGATCACCGTCGACGGCCGGGAGATCAAGGTGCTCGCCGAGCGCGACCCGGCGGCGCTGCCCTGGGGAGAGCTGGACGTCGACGTGGTGATCGAGTCGACCGGCCTGTTCACCGACCGCGACGCCGCGGCCAAGCACCTCGCCGGCGGGGCCAAGAAGGTCGTGATCTCCGCGCCGGCCACGGGCGCGGACATCACCGTGGCCATCGGGGTCAACTTCGAGTCCGCCTACGACCCTGCCGCCCACCACATCATCTCGGGCGCCTCCTGCACGACCAACTGCCTGGCGCCCGTGGCGATGGTCGCCCACGAGACGGTCGGCATCCGTCACGGGCTGATCACCACGATCCACGCCTACACCGCCGACCAGCGGCTGCAGGACATGCCGCACAAGGACCTGCGTCGCGCCCGCGCCGCCGCGATCAACCTCGTACCCGCCTCGACCGGTGCCGCCAAGGCGGTCGGGCTGGTGCTGCCGGCGCTCAACGGCAAGCTCCACGGGATGGCCGTGCGCGCGCCGGTGCCGACCGGCTCGGTCGTCGACCTCGTCTTCGAGGCCGAGCGCGCCACGAGCGCCGAGGAGATCAACGACGCGCTGCGCGCCCGCGCCGACACCGGCGCCCTTACCGGCGTGCTGCAGTACACCGAGGATCCGATCGTCTCGACCGACATCATCAAGAGCCCATACTCGTCGATCGCCGACGGGCTGTTGACCTCGGTGATCGACGGGACGCTCGTGAAGATCATCGCCTGGTACGACAACGAATGGGGCTACTCCAACCGCGTCGTCGAGCTCGTCCAGCGCGTCCTCCCATAAAGGGCCCGTCTGAGCGTGAGCTGCTTGCCCAGTCGTCCCAATGAGCATCGCGTGGCGGCCTCCTCGACCCTCGACGTGGCGCTGGCAGGCCTTCGGGCCTGCGTCCTGGCCATGCTCGCTCCGCGAACGCCTCAACGGCGCACCCCAAGCCCAGACGGACCCTGCAGGAGATGAAGACGCTCGACGATCTACAGGCCCGCGGTCGGCGCGTCCTGGTCCGCGCCGACCTGAACGTGCCGCTGAGGGACGGTCGGCCGAGCGACGACACGCGCATCCGCGCCGCGCTGCCCACGATCCGGGAGCTGCGCGCCGCCGGGGCGGCGATCGTCCTCGCCTCGCACCTCGGCCGGCCCAAGGGCCGCGACGCGTCGCTCTCGCTCGCCCCCGTGGCCGAGCGGCTGCGCGAGCTCACCGGCGCGCCGGTCACGCTCGCCCCCGGGGTGGTCGGCGTCGACGTCGTCGAGGTCGCCGAGAAGCTCGGACCCGGTGAGATCCTGCTGCTCGAGAACCTGCGCTACGAGCCGGGCGAGACCGCCAACGACCCGGCGCTGGCCCGCGCGCTGGCCGAGCTGGGCGACGCGTACGTCAACGACGCCTTCGGCGCGGCCCATCGCGCCCACGCGAGCACCGAGGGCGTCGCCCGCCTGCTGCCCGCCTACGGCGGACGGCTGCTCGTGCGCGAGGTGCAGATGCTCGAGTCGATCCTCGAGCAGCCGCAGCGGCCGCTGGTCGTCGTCATCGGCGGCGCCAAGGTGACCGACAAGATCGCGGTGCTCGAGCGCTTCATGACCCTCGCCGACGTGATCCTGATCGGCGGGGCGATGTGCTTTCCCTTCCTCGCCGGCGAGGGCCGTGCGGTCGGCGCCTCGATGTGCGAGGAGGAGGGCCTGGAGCCGGCGCGGCGGATCCTCGAGTCGGCCGGCGCTGAGGGCCGGGCCCGGCTGCGGCTGCCCGAGGACCTCGTGATCGCCGACCGCTTCGCGGCCGATGCCGAGCGGCGCGAGCTCGACGGCGTCGACGTCCCCGACGGCTGGATGGGCCTGGACGTTGGGCCGCGCACCGCCGCCGCGTACGCGAAGGAGATCGCTGCCGCGGGCACCGTGTTCTGGAACGGGCCGATGGGCGCGTTCGAGCTCGAGCCGTTCTCGGCGGGGACCCGCGTGGTCGCCGAGGCGGTCGCGAGCAGCCCGGCGACGACCGTCGTCGGAGGCGGCGATTCGGCCGCCGCGCTGGTCGCCTTCGGGCTCGCCGACCGCGTCACCCACCTGTCGACCGGCGGGGGCGCGACGCTCGAGCTCGTCGAGGGCCGTACGCTGCCCGGCGTGCGTGCACTACAGGAGAACTAGGTGGCACCTTCCGCAGGTACGCGCCGCGCCCGTCGGCTGCACCCCATTCGGGGCACCCCCCATGGCGGGCGGCAGGCAAGCAAACCTGCGCCGGGCTGCGTCCTCGAAGCTCGACGTGGCGCACCCCGCTTCGGGGGCGCAGGCGGCCACGCCTTCGCTTCTGCGTCCTTGCCATGCTTGGTTTTCGTACCCCATTCGGGGCACAGGCTCGCTCGCAGCACGGCGTGTATCTACCAAGGCACCACTAAGGGGGCATCGTGAGCCGGATCCCGCTGATCGCTGGTAACTGGAAGATGCACAAGACGATCGCCGAGGCCGAGACATACATTCAGGCGCTGCTCCCGCGGGTCTCGAGCGTCGACGGGGTGGACGTCGGCGTGTGCGCTCCGTTCACCGCGCTCGGCGCGCTGGTCGACTCCACGCGCGGCTCGCGCGTGGCGATCTACGCGCAGAACATGCACGAGGCCGACCACGGCGCGTTCACCGGCGAGATCTCCGCGCCGATGCTCACCGAGCTCGACGTCCACGGGGTGGTACTCGGCCACTCCGAGCGCCGCGAGTACTTCGGCGAGACCGATCGCGCGCTGCAGGCCAAGTTGGCGGCGGCCCTCGCGGCCGGGCTGCAGCCGATCCTGTGCGTCGGCGAGACCGAGGCCGAGCGGCTGGCCGGCGACACCGAGCGCAAGCTGCGCCACCAGGTCACCGAGGACCTGCACGCGGCGGCCACCGAGCAGCTCGCCGGGATCGTGATCGCCTACGAGCCGATCTGGGCGATCGGCACCGGCCAGGTCGCGACCCCCGAGCAGGCCCAGGAGGCGTGCGCGTTCGTGCGCGCGCTCGTGGGCCAGCGGTCGGCCGAGGCCGGCGCGAGCGTCCGCGTCCTCTACGGCGGCAGCGTCAAGCCCGACGGCGCCGCGGAGCTGCTCGGCCTGCCCGACGTCGACGGCGCGCTGGTCGGCGGCGCCTCGCTCGAGGCCGAATCCTTCGCCGCGATCGTGGCGGCGGCGCGCTAGGGGTTCGGCCCGGTGACGCTCCCCGTCCCGGCCGTCTGTCTCGTCGTGCTGGATGGATGGGGGCTGGCCCCGCCCGGCCCGGGGAACGCCGTCGCGCTCGCCCACACCCCGGTGTTCGATGACCTGTGGGCGTCGTATCCGCACGCCACGCTCACCACCTGTGGGCGCGCGGTCGGGCTGCCCGACGGGCAGATGGGCAACTCGGAGGTCGGCCACCTGAACCTCGGGGCCGGCTCGGTCGTCCGCCAGGACCTCACCCGCATCGACGACGCCGTCGCCGACGGGTCGCTCGCCGAGAACGCCGTGCTGCGCGAGGCGCTGAGCGCCGACGCCCCGCGCGTGCACCTGCTCGGGCTGGTCTCCGACGGCGGCGTGCACTCGAGCCTCGAGCACCTGCGCGCGCTGATCACGCTCGCCGTGGAGCAGGGCGCTCAGGACCTGGTCGTGCACGCCTTCACCGACGGTCGCGACACCTTCCCCGACGCCGGGCGCGGCTACCTCGAGCAGGTCCAGGCATGGTGCGCCGGCGGGCCGGCGCGGGTCGGGACGGTCATCGGTCGTTACTACGCGATGGATCGCGACCAGCGCTGGGAGCGCACCCAGCTCGCCTGCGACCTGCTCGTGCGCGGCGAGGCCGAGCACCGCGCGCCCGATGCGGTCAGGGCGATCGAGGCGGCCTACGCTCGCGGCGAGAGCGACGAGTTCATCCACCCGACGCTCGTCGGCGAGCGCGACTCGCGCATCCGACCGCAGGACAGCGTGCTCGCCTTCAACTTCCGCCCGGACCGGATGCGCCAGATCACGCGGGCGCTCGCCGACCCGCAGTTCGACGGGCGCGGGGGCGACCCTCCGGTGAGGCGCTACGCGACGCTCACCGAGTACGAGCAGGGCTGGCCCTACCCGGTCGCCTTCCCGCCCGAGCGGCCGGCGGCGACGCTCGCCGCCGTGCTCGCGGCCGCCGGCGAGCGCCAGCTGCACGTCGCCGAGACCGAGAAGTACCCCCACGTGACCTACTTCTTCAACGGCGGCGAGGAGGAGCCGTACGAGGGCGAACGGCGCGAGCTGGTCCCCTCGCCGCGCGACGTGCCCACCTACGATCACAAGCCGCAGATGAGCGCGCGCGAGGCGGCCGACGCCTTCGTCGCGGCGTGGGGTGAGGATCACCCCCGCTTCGGCATCATCAACTTCGCCAACCCCGACATGGTCGGGCACACCGGCGTGATCGGAGCCGCGGTGGTGGCGATCGAGACCGTCGACGGCTGCCTGGGCGACGTCGTCCGGGCCGTCCACGCGAGCGGCGGCGCGTGCGTGATCACCGCCGACCACGGTAACGCCGACCACATGCTCGAGCCCGACGGCAGCCCCAACACGGCGCACTCGCTGAACCCCGTCCCGGTGATCGTCACCGTGCGGGGTGTGCAGGTCGCCGAGGGGGTGCTCGCCGACGTGGCGCCCACCGCCCTGCGGCTGCTCGGGATCGAGCAGCCGCCCACGATGACCGGGAGGTCGCTGATCACATGAGCCGCAAGCTGTTGGGCCTCTTCTTCACGTTTGCCGGAGTGATGCACTTCGTCATCCCGCGAGCCTACGAGCGCGTCGTGCCGCCGGGCTTCGGCGACCCCAAGCTGATGGTCCAGGTCAGCGGCGTGGCCGAGATCGCCGGCGGCCTGGGCGTGCTCCCGCGCCGCACCCGCCGGCTGTCCGGGCTCGGTCTGGTCGCGCTGCTGCTCGCCGTGTTCCCGGCCAACGTCTTCATGGCCATCGACCCCGAGTCGACCGGCGCCGAGAAGATCCCGCGGCCGCTGCTGTATGCCCGGCTGCCCTTGCAGGCGCTGATGATCCGCTGGGTCCTGCGGGCGACCCGCCGTGAGCGTGCCGTCGACGCTGGTATCGTCAGCTGAAGCAGCTCCCTCGGTGACAGGATGTCGATCGCAGCCCCAGCCTCTACCGCCGACGCCCCGGCCCTCTCCGAGGTCGAACTCTCCGCCTGGTGCGGATTGCTTCGCAGCCACGCGTGTCTGGTCAAGCGGCTGGACATCGAGCTGGAGGCGGTGAGCGGTCTGCCGCTCACCTCGCTGGAGGTTCTGCGTCATCTGCGCAGCGCGCCCGACGGGCGGATGCGGATGTGTGACCTGGCGTGCTCGGTCATGCTCAGCCGCAGCGGGCTCACGCGGCTCGTCGACCGTCTCGAGCGCGACGGGCTGCTGTGTCGCAAGTCGTGCGACCACGACGCGCGAGGGGCCTACGCAGCCCTCACGGACGCCGGCCGGGAGCGGCTCGACGCCGCCCACGAGACCTACATCGGCGCGGTGCGCGAGCATTTCCTCTCGCGCTTCACCAGTGCCGAGATGCGCCTCCTGGGCGAGTTCTGGACGCGGGTGGCCCCGGCCAACGCGCCCTGCGGCGAGCCCGCCGACTGCGCCTGAGCCGCCGCGGCTGTCCGTCCTGAGACCGATCGGCGCTCGCCGGTCGGGGCGGACCGGCGCCGGGCGCTATCGTCTGCGTTATCGGAATCTCTACATCTCGGGACGTGCTTCCGACCCTCCAGGAACTCGAAACGATCCCGGCCACGACCGCCGCGGAGCGGGCGGTCGCCGATCTGCTTCCGATCGCCGCCAGCCCCGAGCAGGCTCGCGCCACGGTGGAGCGCGTGCCGCTGTGGTTCCACACCTTCGCGCTCGGCGGAACCGGCGTATACACCCCCGGCATCGCGCGCGATCACCGCTATCGGCTGCGGACGCTCCCGCAGGACCTGCGCGGCGCCCGCGTCCTGGACGTCGGCACCTTCGACGGCTTCTACGCGTTCCTGGCCGAGCGCCGCGGGGCGGAGCGGGTGGTGGCCGTGGACAACGAGCAGTACGTCGACTGGATTGCCGGCCGCTTCGGCATCGAGCTCGAGCCGGCGGCCGGGTTCCGCGCGATCGCGGGGCTGCTGCACAGCCGCGTCGAGTACCGGCGGCTGGACGCGCTCGAGCTCGATCGCCTCGACGAGGCGTTCGACGTCATCTTCTGTTTCGGCATTCTGCATCGCGTCGAGGCGCCGCTGACCCTGCTGCGCGTGCTGCGTCGCTGCCTGGCGCCCGGCGGGCGGATCGTCCTCGAGACCTACGGCGTGCACGGCGACCAGCAGACGCCGCACGTGTTCGTGCACGAGCACGGCGACGTGTACGCGCGCGATGAGGCGGTCTACTGGGGCTTTACCCACGCCAGCCTCGATCGGCTGGGCCGGCTGGCCGGCCTGCGCGAGTTCGCGCTGGTGGACGCGCCGACGATCGCCGGTCACCCGCGGATCGTCGGCACCCTCGACGCCGGCTGATCAGGCCGCGAGGCGGGCCCGGTCGGCGAGCTCCGCGGCGAGCTCGTGCGGGCGGTCGCTGGTGAGCGCGTCGGGCTCGTAGGCGAGCGCGCGCTCGGCCAGCGCCGCGCAGTTGACGGTGCCGGTGGTGAGGCTCAGGCCCGCCTCGCGCAGCGCGCCGACCGTCGCCGGGCCGAGCAGGAAGTGCTCGATGCAGACTCCTCGCAGGCCGACGTCGGCGGCCCAGCGCGCGAGCGCGGCGGGCGCGTAGTCGGCCCAGATCACCAGCCGCGCGGCCATCGCGCAGGCCGCCGCCTGCTGCACCGCGGCGGCATGGAAGCTCAGCACCTCGATGCGGTCCGCGTCGCCGCGGCGCGCCAGCCGCGTGGCCAGTGCGCTCACCGTGCGCCGCGCCAGCTCCTCGTCGGCGTGGGCCTTCACGTCGAGCTGCACCGTGACCTGCGCCGGGACGAGGTCGAGCAGCTCGTCGAGCAGCAGCGGTCGCTCGGCGCTCGGGCGTCCGTCGCGGTCCAGCAGCCGAGCCGTCAGCAGATCCGCCCCGCGGCGCTCGTGGGCCCAGCCGGTCGCGGTCGTCGCATGTGGCAGGTAGGGGTCGTGCAGGCAGACGAGCGCGCCGTCGCGAGTGAGGCACACGTCGGTCTCGACCCCGTACAGCGCGCCTCGGCGAAGGGCCGTCCGCAGCGCGCGGCGCGAGGAGTCCGGGCCGTACGCGCGCCCGCAGCGGTGTGCGATCAGCGCGGGCGGCATTGCCCTGATTACGCCGAACGGGCGGTCCGCGCGTGTCAACGGATGGTGACCGACCGGTGACCGAAACGTTTAAGAGAAGACTTGATACGAAACGACTTAGGTTTTACAATCTACGTTCTAGAAGGTAACCAGACTGTGGAGGTCACAAAAATGGCATTGATTCGTTGGGAGCCCGCTCGCGAGCTCCGACTCCTCGGCACGTTCTTCGACTCTCCGACCGCCGGCGTGCCGGCTGGTCTGCGTCGTTGGGTGCCGTCGCTGGACGTCGTCGAGACCGACGACCACTACGTCGTAAAGGCCGACCTGCCCGGGCTCTCCGAGGGCGACGTCAAGATCGAGGTCGACGGCCGCGTGCTGACGATCTCGGGCGAGCGTCGGGAGCAGACCGAGACCAAGGAGGGCGGCTTCCACCGCATCGAGCGGGCCAGCGGCTCGTTCGCGCGGGCGCTGACGCTCCCCCAGGGCGTCGATGCGACCAGCATCCAGGCCAGCTTCAGCAACGGCGTGCTCGAGGTTCGCGTGCCGAAGCCCGCTGCGCCCGAGCCGCACCGTGTCGCCATCACCGCCGGCGAGACGCCGGCCGCGGCGTAGGCCTGATGGGAAATGACGTCGGGGTCAAGCAGCGGCTGGGGTGAGGGTGACCTCGTGGCCGAGGGATTGCAGGCGGGCGACGAGGCGTTTGGTGAGGCGTTCGGGGTCGCGGCGCTGGTAGTAGTCGCCGCCGAGTTCGC
>DATAWZ010000173.1:0-17796 GCA_036266975.1 Solirubrobacteraceae bacterium | reverse complement strand
TTCCCTGCACCCAGCAGGAACCCTGCACCCCCTCACGACACCCCCTGAACGACTACGCCGGGACCACGCCCGTGGAGGTCGCCTACGCCTTCGACGAGGGCGTCAGCAACACGCTGGGCAACCCGGACCTGTTCGGGTTCTACACGACCGCGTCCGGCGACACGTCCTTCCACGCCGCCACGCAGGTCGCGCTCACCAGCTCCGGCAGCAACGCGGTCGTCGCCCAGTTCAGCAGCGCCGATCAGGCCATCCTGAGCGCCGGCGGCGCGTCGGACTTCGTCGTGCTCGACGGCGCGGTCGAGGACGGCTTGGGCAACCCGAACCCGATCGGGACCTCGGGCGGCTCGACCGAGCTCCCCGACCTCGTCGCCACCGGCTTTACGCCTCCCAATACGTGGTCCTTCACGTTCAACACGGCGGTGACGGTGGCCAACCAGAACCAGTTCCACGTCTTCGACGCCGGCGGGATCGCCTACGACGCCTCCTCGGCACCGACTCTCAGCAACGAGAACAAGACGGTGGCCATGCAGTTCACGCCGGTCGACGCGACCGACGCGGATCCGAACGAGGTCACGCTCGAGACCGTGGATCCCGGGGCGGTGCAGTCGACCGCGTCGACCCCCGTTCCGGGCGCTGCGGGCGCGCTGCCGGTCACGCCAGTGGCCGACGCGGCGGGCGACACCTCCGGTCCGGATCTGACCGGCTTCACGATCAACACGACCACGGGCGACATCACCTACACGTTCGACAAGGCGATCGGAAGCGTGCCCAGTCCGGCGGGCTTCGAGGCCGTCGACGCGGCGGGCGACCAGGTCCCGGCGCCGGACCAGACCACGACCACCGGCGGCCTGCTCGGCATCGGCGGGACGACCACGACGACCCCGCCCGTCTACACGATCAACGGCAGCTCGGTGACGGTCAGCTTCGCCACCCAGAGCAGCACGAGCAGCGGCACCGGCGGCCTGTTGGGCCTCGGCGGCCTTGGCCTCGGCGGCCTGCTCGGCGGCGGCGGCAGCAGCACGCCGTCCACCTCGGCGGCGACCGACGCCGTCGGCGTCATCGTGGAGCCGGGCTCGGTGGAGGACGCCAGCGGCTCGAACGACCCCAACCCGCTCGGCTCGCTCGGGCTGAACCCGGCGCCGATCACGCCCCCGACGAACACGAACCCGACGACGACGTCCGCGACCACCACGGCGGCGGCCACGACGCCGCCGGCGAAGGCCCCGGGCTCGAGCTGCGTGAGCACCCGCGTGATCGTGCTGAACCTCAAGAGCCTGGTCTCGAAGAAGATCGAGTCGGCGACGGTCACGGTCGACGGCAAGAAGGTCTCGCTGCCGGGCAAGACGACGGTGATCAACGGGAAGAAGACCTTCACCCCGACGTGGACGGTGAAGATCAGCCTCGCCCCGTACCACAAGACGGTGACGGTCAAGATCACCGCCAAGTACAAGGCCAAGGTCAAGGTCAAGAAGAAGGTCAAGGGCAAGACGAAGACCGTGACCGAGACCAAGACCAAGACGGCCCACCAGACCCACAAGTACAACCCCTGCTGAGGGTCCGCGACACGAGCCGGGCGCGGCATGATCGCCCGTCCGGCCTCGTGACGGTGAAGCGACCTCAGCGGGGCAGGACGGGCTCAAGCAGCCGCGCCCCGGCGCGCCACAGGCGCCCGGGGTCGGCCAGCCGCAGGCCCATCCGGGCGACGCCGAGGCCGTAGCGGATCGGCAGCAGGGCCGGGGGCCGTCGCGGCGCCGTGGCCGTCACGGGAACCGGGGCCGAGGCCACCCCGCGCCGCGGGCGGCGCTTCGAGCGCCGTCGCGTCGCCTTCAGGGGAGACGCCCGGGCCGGCGAGGGCTCCTCGGCGATCAGCTCGCTCAGGCGGGCGAGGGACTCCTCGCAGGCCGCCTGCACCTTGCGGGTGACCACGGCGCGCATCGCGCCGCTGGCCGGGCCGCCGCCGAACTCGCTGGTCACGTGCAGGTTTGTCCCGCGGTCGCTGCCCTTCAGCTCGTAGCGGGTGCGGCCTCGGACGCCGAGCGCGCCGCGGCCCTCGAGCGCGATGTGCGAGGGCGCCTGCAGCTCGGCGATCGTCCACTCCATGTCGCCCGTCCAGCGCATCAGCCGCATGCGCTGGCGAAAGACGGTGCCCTCGCGCAGCTCGGGGGGCCCGTCGGGCCAACCCTCGTGGCCGCTGACCCAGCGCTCGTAGCACTCGAGGTCGACCAGAGCGTCGAAGACGCGCTCGGGCTCGGCGGGGATGTCGATGTCGACGCGGACCGTCGCCACGACCGCTCACCATCGCACCGGCTCTGGCCGCGCTGTGTGCGCCCGCGCACACAGCCTGAACGACGGCCCGGCCGGCAGGTCGCGGAGCCCTGCGGGTGGGGGTGTGGTTGGTGAGTTGCGCTGGAGGCAAGTGACGAACCACACCCCCCACGTCCGAACGGATTCCGACCCAAGCGGGCGGCCCTCTCGCGTGCCGTGCCCTCCGACGCGGGCGGTACCATCGCCGGCCCGTGCACGAGACCGTCCCCGAGGTGTTCCTGATCGCCCGTCCCACCGTGGATCTGGAGGCGATGCGCGGCTACCTGCAGAGCGTCGGGGGCGCGAGCTGGCTCGACGGGCGGCTCGCCGCGGACGCGGAGCCCAGCCCCGGCGAGCTGCTCATCGAGTTCGCCGGACGCGCGTGCTACCGCAGCTGGGAGCCGGGGCTGAACCCCAACGTGACGCGGATCCGCACCGACCGCGAGGCGTACTTCGCCAACCTGCTGCGCAGCGGGCACGGCTCGGTGCTCGAGCACGCGAACTACTCCTTCGCGCTGCGCAACGTCAGCCGGGTCGCGACCCACGAGATAGTGAGGCATCGAGCCGGGTCGGCGTTCAGCCAGGAGAGCCTGCGCTACGTGCGCCTGACCGATATCGGCTTTCGCGTGCCGCCCTCGCTGGAGCCGCTGCGCGAGCAGGTGATCTCGATCGTCGAGCAGCTCGAGGAGTTCCAGGCCAGCGCCGCCGCCGCGCTCGATCTCGACGCGGAGGGACTGCCCTTCCACGTCAAGAAGGAGGTCACCTCCGCGATGCGCCGCCTGGCGCCGATCGGGCTGTCGACCGACATCATCTGGACCGCCAACGTGCGCACGCTGCGCCACGTCATCGAGATGCGCACCGACCCGTCGGCCGAGGAGGAGCTGCGGCTGATCTTCGATCACGTGGCGCGGTTGGTCCAGCGCGAGACCCCGCTGCTGGTCCAGGACTTCGAGCGCCGGCAGGACGGCTCGTGGGTGCCTGAGCACCGCAAGGTCTGAGGCCCCGTTGGCGAGGGTCAGGCAGCCCGCGGCGCTTAGACGCCGCCCCCGCGGTTCCCAACGCGCCGGTTGCCGACGTGGTGGCGATGCACACCACGGTCCGGCCGGCGGCACCGTGCATCACATCGTGGGCGGCGTGGTCAGCAGCCCGCGCCCGGACCCCTGCGCGGCGCTCGTCGCCAACGTCGGCCTGCGCTAAACGCGATCGCTACGAGCTCGTCGTGCCGGGCAACCGCGCGGCGAGCTCGTGCAGATCGGCCACCCGCACGTCGGCAAGGGGATCCTCGCGCTCGGGTGAGCCGGGGCCGTATTCGAGCGGGCGATCGACCAGCGCCGTGCCCAGCCCCGCGGCACGGGCGCCCGCGAGGTCCCACGGGTGGCAGGCCACGAGCATCAGCTCCTGCGGCGCCACGCGCAGCAGGTGCGCCGCCATCAGGTACACCTCGGATGCGGGCTTGTAGGCCCGCGCCAGCTCGGCCGAGAGCACGCAGTCGAACGGCAGCTCGCCGTGGCGGGCGAGATCGACCAGCAGCCCCAGGTGACCGTTGGAGAGGGTCGCGGTGAGGCGATCGCGGCGCAGCGCGCGCAGCCCCTCCACCACGTCGGGCCAGGGCTCGAGCCGGTGCCAGGCGTGCACGAGCCGGTCGCGGTCCGCCGCCGCCGGGGCGGAGCCGCGCTCGGCGAGCAGCGCGTCCAGCGTGGCCCGATGCAGCTCGTCGAAGTCGCCCCACGGCCGCGCGCCGCGGTTGACCTCCTCGAGGATCGGGACGTAGCGGGCGCGCCAGTCGTCGGCGAGCTCGTGCGGATCGCCGGCCACTCCGGCATCGGCGAACGCCCGCGCGATGCTCGTGCGCCAGTCGACGAGGGTCCCGAAGACATCGAACACGAGCGCGCGCACGGCCACGCGCCGCACCCTATAGCCTGCCCGGTGGTGGAGCGCGAGCGCATGGTCCGGTGGTTTCAGCGGCGGGTGGCCAACCCGTTCAGCCGCACCATGGTTCGGTTGGGCCTGCAACCCACGCAGGCGATCCTGGAGACCCGGGGCCGGCGCAGCGGCGAGCCGAGGGCCGTGCCGGTCGGCAACGGCCTGGACGCCGACGGGCGCACCTTCTGGCTGGTGACCGAGTTCGGGCGCCGCACGCACTACGTGCGCAACATCGAGGCTGATCCGCACGTCCGCGTCCTGGTCGGGCGCCGCTGGCGCACCGGAGTGGCCACGCTCATGCCCGAGGACGACGCCCGCGCCCGCCAGCACAGCATGGGCCGCCTGAACGCGGCGGTCGTACGCGCGGTCGGCACCGAGCTGCTCACGGTGCGCATCGACCTGGACCCGTAGCGGTCCCGATGTACTTCGAGGACTACGTCCCCGGCCGCACCGAGGCGCTCGGCTCGGTGACCCTGACCGAGCGCGAGATCATCGACTTCGCCCGCGAGCACGATCCGCAGCCGTTCCACACCGATCCGGACAGCGCCGCGGCGCACCGCCTGGGGGGCGTGATCGCCAGCGGCCTGCACACGATGGTCCTCGCCATGCGGCCCTACGTGAAGGGCTATCTCTGCCCGGAGACGAACTTCCCCGGGCCGGGGATCGACGAGCTGCGCTGGCACGCCCCCGTGCGGCCGGGTGACCGGCTGACGGTGAGGGCCACCGTGCTGGACGCGCGGCCCTCGGGCTCCAAGCCGGACCGGGGCGTCGTGCGCACGCGCCTGGAGGTGCTGGGCGCCGACGACGCCGTCGTGCTGAGCATGGTGGTGATCAACATCATCCGGCGCCGCGACGCGCCCTGAGGTCGGTCCCAAGGCCGCCCAACGACGGTGCGCGCGCCTCTGGGAGACGCGCGCACCGTTTGCGACTGATCTGCTCGGGCTTGGCGCCCGAGTGCTCAGCGACCTACAGCAGGCCAAGCCCCAGCAGGCCGACGAGCGATCCCGTCGCGCTCGTGCCCGAATAGGTGGCGTTGCCGGCGTAGCTGGCCTTGTAGCCGAGCGACAGCACGGCCTCGAGGGCTCCCGTCAGCGAGAACTCGCAGCTGGCGACGCCGGATCCGTTGGTCACGGCCGAGCACAGCGCGCTGCTGCCCGCGGTGAAGGAGATCGTCTGTCCGGCGACCCCCGTATGGGTGTTCGACGTGAGCAGCGTCCCGCTGATCTGCAGCAGCGTCACGCCGCCGCCGCCCGGGCCCTCGACGTTCACCAGCGAGAGCGCGGTCAGCTCCGTGGGCACCTTGCCCACGATGTAGGTGACCGTCTGCGTCGCCGAACCGACGAAGGACTGGGTCGCGGTCACGGTCATCGAGTGCGAGGCGATCGTGGCGACGAGCGGCGAGCCGCTCGCGAACGGCGATCCGCCGTCGATCGTCGCCGTGCACGAGGTGATCGTGCCGTTGGTGCCCTTCGTGCACGTGAAGCTCGAGTTTGGCACCGCGTTGGCCGCATAGGTCGCGCCGTTCTTCGGTGTCGTGATCGAGATCGTCGGCTCACCGACAACCGTGAGGTACGCTCCCGCGGTCACGATCGTCTCACCCGAGGCGGTGAACACCGCTCGATACAGGTTGCCGCTCTGTGACTGAGTGACGTTGGGGAGCGTCAGCGCGTATGACTCCTGACCGGTGAGGTTCGTGTAGCTCGTGCCGCCGTTGGTGCTCACCTGCCACTGCACGGTCGGGGCGGGCAGGCCGTTCGCAGCCGCGTTGAACGTCGCCGAGGTGCCAACCAGCACGGTCTGGTTCAGTGGCGCCCGCGTGATCAGCACCGGTGCGTCCGTGACGGTCTGCGGGCCGTCGAGCTGAGTGGCGGCGCCCATAATCGTGTCGGTCGGCGCCACGTTCCCGCTGCTGTTCGGCGTGTACTCCGTGACCGAGTTGGCGAACAGGTTGGTGACGATCGAATCGCCCGTGCTCGGGTCGACCGCGACGTCGGTCGCACCGTTCATGCCGGTGAGTCCCCCGCTGATCGTGTCCAGCGGGTGAACGTTGCCGGTCGGCTCGTTCCCGCTGACACCCTGATACTCCGTCACGGCCGACGAGTTGCCGTTGCTCACAAACACATCGCCCGTGTCGTCGACCGTCGCTCCGGTGGTATCGCTCAGACTGGTGAAGCCCCCGGAGATGTCGAAGATGGGCGTCGCGGTGCCGTTCGCGGTAGGCGCGAATCCCACGATGGCGTTGTTCGCGCCCTCGGCGACGACGACGTTGCCCTTGGTGTCGACGGCGATCGAGCCCTGGTCATCGAGGTTCATGAGCCCGGAGCCGGTGATCGTGGCGATCGGCGTTACGTTGCCGCTCGCGCCGGGACCGTACTCGGTGACCGAGCCAGTCCCTCCCGCGTTCAGGACGTACACGTCGCCGTGGGAGTTCGAGGCGATGCTGATCGGATTGTTGAGCTTCGTGTTCGCACCGGAGATCGTGACGACGGGCGCCACGTTGCCGTTCGCGCCGGGCGAATACTCGGTCACCGAATCATTGCCCGCGTTCGGCGCGATGACGTAGCCGCTGGTGGCATCGACCTCGGCGGACTCCGGGCTGTTCAGTCCGGTGGCGGCGCCATTGATGTCGAGCACCGGCGCAGCGTCGCCAGCCGCCTGGGTCCCGAAGGCGAGCACCGAGTTCGAGTTCTCGTTCGTGACGAGCAGCGACGAGCTCGACGGTGCCGCACTCGCGGCGGTCACGGGCCCAGCTACCGACAGCACGGCGAGCGCGGCTGCCGCGGTGCCAAGCGAGACGCCCGACAAGCGTGTGAGCGTACGACTACGCTCATGATCCTTCATGCGCATGGTCCAACCCCTGGTTTCGTCCTCTTGCCGGCCGAACACGTCCCTACGGCCCAACCGACCTTCAGCAGCCCGCGCTCACCTCCGCTGCGCGTCACCGCGTTCCGCCAGCTTGAAGTTAGCTGGGGCGACCGCACGTGTCAAGAAGGAAGCGGACCCTCGACCCGTACGGGCACCATAGCGTGCCGGCCGCAGCTGGACCGGGTTTGAGTCGCGACAGACGCGCCGACGCAACGGGCCCGGTGGTGCTCCGCGGCCCCTGTCAGGTCGCTTACCCTACCAGTAGTGGCGGCGGCGCGTCTCCTCAGCAGCCGTCGGGCTGGAGAACAGGCTCGCCGTCGCGGGTGTCGCTCAGCGTCAGGGTGCCGCGCTCGGGGCCGTCCACACCCACCGAGGATGGGTGGCGACCGTCGGGCCCGGCGCCTCGCGGGAGGTCAGCGCCGCCTGCACGAGCTTCCAGCTGGCGGGGAGCTCATCGTAGGAGCCGCTCGGGTGGTCGCGACCGGTGGCGCGGGCCACCCGCAGCGCCTGCGCAGCTCGGCGAACGCTCGCCACGTCGGCGGGTGAGCTCGGGCGGCTCGCTGCTCGAGCCGCCCGGATCGGGACTGCCGACGAGCACGACGTTGCCGCAGTCGACGGTCGAGCCGCCGTGATCCAGCGCTTCGCCGAGCTCGTCACGGCCCCACGCGACGGTCGACGGCTACCGCTGAGCCCACCTTGCGTGCCGACGCGCAACTCGCCGAGCCTCGCTCGATCGTCACCGTCAGGTGTGGCGCGTCCGCCGGTGGGCGCCGGGGGCGGCCACGCTGCCGCATCGAGGGATCGCCCAGATCACGCTTCCAGGCGCCACGTTCGCCAGGCCCCGAGCGCGCAGGCAATCGCCGTCCACAGCACGAAGGTGAGCACGACCGCCCCGGTCGTCATCGGCACGTGGAAGCGGTCGTTGCTGAGCGGCGCGGGATCGATGTGACGCACGGCGGAGTCGAGGAACACCTCGCGAAAGGACCCCAGACCATTGTCGTTGACGAGCGCCGGGAAGAGGATCAGCTCGCAGCCGATGAAGCTGATCAGCGAGGCCACACGCGAATCGAGCGCCGCGGCGAGCCCGACGACGACCACGCAGACCACGCCATCGCTGAGCAACAGGAAGCCCCAGGACTTCAGGATCGTGCCCGCCGACGGGTCGTGCGCGCCCGAGCGGAAGACGATCGTGCCGATCACGTCGATGGCGAACGCGACGGTGAGGATCGACAGCGCGACAAGCAGGGCGCCCGGGATACGGCTCGCGAACAGACTCAGGCGGGATCGGCCCGTGACGACCAGCTCGCGAAACACGCCGGCGGCCGAGTCGCCCAGGCCGGCCTGGACGCCGACCATCATCGCCGACAGCGGCCCGAAGAAGAAGACGAGGATCTGCAGCCCGATCGAGAACCCGTGCGCACCGCCCGCCGGGCGATCGGAGGTCGGGTTCGAGGAGTGCTGGATCGCCGCGACGATGAAGTAGATGACCAGCGGCAGAATCGCCAGCACCGCCGCCCACACCACGGTGCCGGCCCGGCGCCCGACCTTGGCCACGTCGGCGCCGATCATCCGCCGGGCGGTCATGAGAGCGGTGCTCATGCGGGCACCGCCTCCAGCCGCGAGGTGATTTCCAAGAAGCGCTGCTCGAGGCTCTGACGCACCGGCTCGAGCCGGTACACGGCCACGCCGGCCTGAACGAGGATGCGGTTCAGCTCGGCCGCGAACGCCGGGTCGCCGGCGAACGTCACGCGCAACGCCCCATCCGCCTCGTTCAGTGCGCCGACGCGCGGGTCGTCGGCGAGCGCGCGCTGCGCCGCATCGAGGTCGTCCACGCCGACGATCACCTCGTTGGCACCGGTGCCCGTGCCCTTGAGCTGGTCCATCGTCCCCTGCACGAGCACGCGCCCCTGATCGACGATCGCCGCCGCGTCGCAGGTCTTCTCGACCTCGTCGAGCAGGTGCGAGGAGAGGAACACGGTGCGACCCTCCTCGACGACCAGCCCGCGGATCATCGCGCGGAACTCCTGGATCCCGGCCGGATCCAGGCCGTTGGTCGGCTCGTCCAGGATCAGCAGGTGGGGGTCGGCGATCAGGCAGCGCGCGACGCCCAGGCGCTGGCGCATGCCGAGCGAGTAGCCCTTGACCTTGTCGTCGGCCCGGTCGGCCAGCCCGACCCGGCGCAGGGCGCCGTCGACGCGTCCGCGAGCGGCCTCGTCGCGGGCGGCGGCGATGATCTGCAGATTCTGCCGGCCGGTGAGGTGCGGGTGAAAGCGGGGCTCCTCGACAATCGCGCCGACGCGCTGCAGTGCCCGAGCACGCTGTTCGGGGACGGGCAAGCCGAGGAGCTTCATCGACCCCGCGCTCGCGCGAGTGAGTCCGAGCAGCGTGCGGATCAGCGTCGTCTTGCCAGCCCCGTTGGGGCCCAGGAACCCGAAGGCGACGCCGGCCGGGACACTGAGGTCGACCCCGTCGAGAGCGACGCGGGCCCCGAAGCGCTTGGTGAGCCCCTCGGTCTCGACGACTAGTTCCTCAGGCATCGCGACCATCCTGACGCACGCGCGGGGGCGGCGCCATCAGGGATTCCCCTGAGGGCGATGAGAGGGCTCTTAGACCAGGCGGCGCTCGAGCGCCCAGGCGCTGAGCTCGTGCCGCGTGGAGAGCTGCAGCTTGCGCAGCACCGCTGACGCGTGCGCCTCGACGGTCTTCACCGAGATCCCCAGTCGGCGCGCGATCTCCTTGTACAGATAGCCGCGCGCCAGGTGCTGGAGGACCTCGCGCTCGCGCGGGGTGAGCAGGTCGAGCTCGGCATCGTCGGTCGGCGGCACCGCCGCGAAGGCATCCAGCACGAACCCGGCGAGCCGCGGCGAGAACACGGCGTCGCCATCGGCCACTCGGCGCACCGCGTCGGCCAGCTCCTCGGCGGCGATCGACTTGGTCACGTAGCCGCGCGCGCCAGCGCGGATCACGGCGATCACGTCGTGCGGCGCGTCGGACACCGACAGGGCCAGGAAGCGGCTGCGCCCACGAGCACGGCGAATCACCTCGACCCCGCCGCCGTCGGGCATGTGCACGTCGAGCAGCACGACGTCGGGCTCGAGCGCCTGGATCATCGCGGCGGCCTGCTCGACCCCACCGGCCTCTCCGACGACCTGCAACCGTCCCTCGAGCTCCGCGCGGACCCCGGAGCGAAACCCCTCGTGGTCATCGACGATGGCCACGCGGACGTCGGCGTCACTCATGCGACGTGGACGCGCAGCTCGACCTCGGTCCCCTCGCCGAGGGCGCTGCGCACGATCGCCTCGCCGCCGTGCCGCTGCATCCGCCCGATGATCGACTCGCGCACGCCGCGCCGGTCGGCCGGCGTGGTCTGGGGATCGAAGCCGCAGCCGCGGTCGCGCACGAACAGCTCGATCGCGTCCGGACCGCTCTCGGCGTAGACGTCGATGCGCTCGGCGCCGGCGAACCGCGCCGCGTTGCTCATCGCCTCGCGCGCCGCCTGGATGACCGCCGGCGCGGGTTCCTCCAGCGCGCGGTCGCCGACGGTCACCAGCTCGATCGGCACGCCGTGCAGCCCCTCGACCTCGGCCGCCGCGGTGCGCAGCTCGCCCATCAGCGTGCTGCCGGGCGCCGGGGCGCTGCGGGGCTCGTGCAGCCATGCGCGCAGCTCGCGCTCCTGGCGGCGGGCCAGCGTGGACACCTCGCGCGGGTCCTGCGCGCGCTTCTGGATCAACGCCAACGTCTGCAGGACCGAGTCGTGCAGGTGCGCGGCGACCTCGGCGCGCTCCTGCTCGCGGATCCGCCGGGCGCGCTCCACGCCGAGGCTGCGAACCATCCCGAGCGTCCACGGCCCAGCCATCAGACTGGCCGCGACGAGCACGACGATGATCGCCCCGAGCGCGTGCTCGCCCTGGTGTAGGGCCCCCGCGCCGTGCAGGAACGCGACCGCCGCTGCCGCCACCAGGCCACCGCCGAGCACGGCCTGCAGGCGCCGCCCCGGAGCCGAGCCGTCGCCGGAGTGGCGCCAGAGCAGGACCAGCCCGCACGAGGTCAGCAGCAGCGACCAGATGAGCGAGTCGCCGGCCCACAGCCCGGTGCGACGCAGGTGGAAGATCGCGGCGAGCATCGCCCCGGCGACCAGCGCGGGCACCAGGACCCCGGCCACGCGCGCGCGCAGTCCGGGCTTCGCCGCCCTCCCGGAAGGAATCGCCACCGACCACAGCAGCACATACAGCGCGATACCGACGCCGCCCACCAGGCACAGCAGCAACCACGCCGTGCGCACGATCGTCACATCGATCCCGGTCTGCTCGGCGATCCCGGCGCACAGGCCCGCGAGGACCGCCCGGTCGGGGCGGCGCCGCGGACGCAGGCCGGTGGCGCTGACGGCCATCGGATGTGATGTAAGCACGCGCGAGGGCGGCCGCGCCGCGAACGCTCGTTTATCCTGGCCTGGTAACCGAGGAAGGAGATCCCCATGGGCAAGTTCGACGGGCAGTGTCTATGCGGCAGCCTGACCTATACGTGCGACGCGGACCCGATGATGACGGCGATCTGCCACTGCCTGGACTGCCAGCGTCAGAGCGGAGCGGCCTACTCCGTGAACGTCGTGGTCGCCGAGGACGAGTTCCACCTCTCCGGCGACACCGCCAAGACCTACAAGACGACCGGCGTCGAGTCGGGTGCCGAGCGCGAACGCGTCTTCTGTGCGAACTGCGGCTCGCCGATCTTCACTCGGCTGCACGACATGCCCGGCGTGCTCGCGGTCAAGGCGGGGACGCTGCTGGACCACACGGAAGTCGCCCCGGAGGCCGAGCTGTGGACCAAGCGTGCGCACGCGTGGCTGCAGAACGACGAGGAGCGCGGCCTGTTCGAGACCGGCCTGCCGACGTAGCGACCCGCTAGCCGCCCTGCGCCTCGCGCTGGCGCAGCTCGATCCGCCGGATCTTGCCGGTCAGCGTCTTGGGCAGGTCGGCCACGAACTCGATCTTGCGCGGGTAGGCGTAGGCCGACAGCCGGTCACGGACGAAGGCCTGGATCTCCCTGGCGAGCTCGTCGCTGGCCTGGCGACCGCCGGCGAGCACGATGAACGCCTTGACCACGTGGCCGCGGCGCTCGTCCGGTGAGGCGACGGCGGCGGCCTCGGCCACCGCGTCGTGCTCAAGGCAGGCCGACTCGACCTCGAACGGTCCGATGCGGTAACCCGCGGCGATGATCAGGTCGTCGGCGCGGCCCTCGTACCAGACGTAGCCGTCGTCGTCGACGCTGGCGGCGTCCTTGGTGTGGAACCACTCGCCGCCGAAGGTCTCCTCGGTGGCCTCGGGCAGGCGCCAGTACCCCAGCGGGTAGTGCGGGTTCTGCCGCGCGCGCAGGCAGATCTCCCCGCGCTCGCCCTGCTTGACCGGGCGCTCGTCCTCGTCGAGCACCTGAACGTCCCAGCCGGGCATCGGCTTGCCCATCGAGCCCTCGCGCACGTCCATGAAGGGGTAGTTGGCGACCATCGGATAGGACTCGGTCATCCCGTAGTAGTCGAGCACGGTGATCCCGTACTGGTCGCGGAACCAGCGGATCGCCTCGGGATTCAGCGGCTCCCCGGCCGAGCAGACGATCCGGAACCGCTGCGGATAGCGCGTGCCCGCATCGGCGATGCCCATCATCGAGCGGATCGCGGTCGGGGTCCCGAACACGTTGGTCACCTCGTACCGGGAGAGGAAGTCGAGCTGCTTGTGGGGGTCGAACCCGCCCTCGCGCTGGAAGACACACTGCACCGCGCCCAGGCGCCACGGCCCGAGCAGCGGCGAGATGCCGGCGGCCCAGGCCCACTCGCCCATCCCGTGGAAGCGCTCGCCGTCCTGGACGTCGTGGCAGAGCTCGAACTCGTTGTGGGCCAGGACGTAACGGTGGGCGTGGACGATGCCCTTGGCCATGCCGGTCGTGCCGGAGGTGTAGTAGAGCTGGGCGGGGTCGTCGCACGAGGTGTCGAGCGTGGGCACATCGGTCGGGCGCCCGGCGAGCGTGCTCGCGTCCAGCACGACGAGCTCCGGCCCGCTCACGCCCTCAAAGCGCGGGGCGTTGGCCGCGTCGGTGATCAGGACCGCCGGTTCGGAGTCGCCGATGCGGTGGCGGATGCCGTCGTCGCCGTAGAGCACCGACATCGACAGCAGCAGCGCGCCGACCTTCCAGGTGCCAAAGAACACCGCGGCGGTCTCCGGCGTCGCCGGCAGCACGACCGCCACGCGGTCGCCCTTGCCCACCCCGCGCTCGGCGAGCAGATGCGCCGCCTGCGAGGAGAGGTCCTGCAGCTCGCCCCAGCTCAGCTCGCGGCGGACACCGTCGTAGCGCTCGTGGATCATCGCGAGCTTCTCGCGCGGGTGCTTGTCGCACACGTCGGCGGCGATGTTGTAGCGCTCGGGCACCACCCAGCGATGCTCGGCCAGCGCGCGCTCGTAGGTCATCCCGGTGTCGACGGCCATGCTCCAACCCTTCCTCTCGCTCGATCCGCTGCGGCCAGATGCTACGCGCTCGGGCCGGTCAGGCGAGTGCCCTCCACGCCGGCCAGCCCGTCCTTGATCAGCGAGGCGGCCGCCTCGGGATCGCTCGCGAGCGCCACCGCCTCGCCGGCCAGCACGGCGCGCAGCAATCGCCCGCGCCGCTCGCGTAGCGAGCCCGCGTAGGGCGCCTGCCGCCGCGCGCGGGGCGCCGGGTCGAACGTGCCCGGCTGCAGCGCGACCAGACACCCGCGCGCGAGCGGGCATCCGTCGCAGCGCGGGCGCGGCCGGCAGGCGCGCTGGCCCAGCTCCATCACCGCACCGCCGAGAGCCCACGCCGCCCCGTCGCTGCGCAGCCCGGCCGGGAAGCGCCGCGCCAGGACCCGCGCGGTGTTCGCGTCGGGCGGCAGCACGGGGGCCTCGTGGGCGAAGCAGCGGATCGCCGCGGCGGTGTACGCGCCGACCCCCGGCAGGTCGGTCAGCCGCTCCGGGGCAGGCCAGCCCTCGGCGGCGACGCTCGCGCAGGCCGCGTGCAGATCGCGCGCCCGGCGCGGGTAGCCGAGGCCCTGCCAGGCGCGGAGCACCTCGGCCAGTGGGGCCCGGGCGAGCGCCGCGGGCGTGGGCCAGCGCGCCAGCCACTCCTGCCAGCGCACCGCGACGCGCTCGATCTGCGTCTGCTGGCTCATCACCTCGCAGACGAGGATCGCGTAGGGGTCGCGCGTCTCCCGCCAGGGCAGCGCGCGCCGCTCGCGCTCCCACCAGGACAGCAGCGCCCGTGCGGCCTGGCCCTGCGCATCCTCGGCCGCGCCGAGGATGCGCAGGGCCGCGTGCACGCTGCGCCCGACGCCCGGCAGCAGCGCCAGCGCGGGCAGTCGACCCAGCGCGGTCCAGCGCGCGCGCAGCTCGCCGCCGACAACGCGGGCCGGCGGGCGGGGCAGCGCGAAGGGATGCAGCGTGCGGCCGCCCTCGCCGGCGAACGGCTCGCCCAGGGCGACGAGCGCCCGCGGGTCGGCGCGCACCCCGGTCTCCTCCGCGAGCTCGCGGGCCGCCGCGCGGGGCGGGGATTCGCCCCGGCGCAGCTTGCCGCCGGGCAGCCCCCAGCGCGCGTCGTGCGCGACGAGCAGCACGCGATCGTCGCGCAGCAGCACCACGGTGGCGGCGGACGCGGCCATCGGCGGCACAGTAGTGTCCGAGACCGGAGCCATCGTCGATCACGGGAGGGATTCACCGATGCCGAACGTCCTCTACACCGCCGCCGCCCACGTCACCGGCGGCCGGGCCGAAGGCCACGGTACGAGCACCGACGGGAACCTCGACGTGCAGCTGCGGATGCCCACCGAGATGGGCGGCCAGGGCGACGGGACCAACCCCGAGCAGCTCTTCGCCGTCGGCTACGCCGCCTGCTTCGAGGGCGCGCTCGGGGTCGTGGGGCGCCGCGCGAAGGTCGACATGGGCGAGGTGGCGATCGAGGCCAAGGTCTCGCTCTCGCCGACCGGGACCGGCGGCTTTCAGCTCGGCGCCGAGCTCGACGTGACGCTGCCGGGGATCAGCGACGTCGAGCAGGCCAAGACGCTGGTGCGCGAAGCGCACGAGGTCTGCCCGTACTCGAACGCCACGCGCGGGAACATCGAGGTCGCGCTGACCGCGAACGGCGCGTCGGTCTGAGGACGCCTCAGAGGCTCAGCTCGTACTCGAACCAGGTGCTGCGCTCGGCGCCGGTGCGCTCGTAGAGCGCCTGAGCGCGGCGGTTATCCAGCGCGGTCATCCAGCGCAGGCGGTGCATGCCCCGCTCGCGGGAGGCGGCAGCCGCCGCGTCGATCAGGGCCCGGCCGACGCCGGTGCCGCGGGCCGCCTCGGTGACGAACAGGTCGTTCATCAGCGCCATCTCGCGTGCCTGCACCGAGCTGAGAGTCCAGTACACGCAGGCGAAGCCGACGAGCTCGCCGTAGGCGGCGAACGCGCCCAGCAGCACGCCCTGCTCGCCGGCGGGGACGAATCGCCCGAAGAAGGCGCGGTTGCGCTCGGCGTCGATGTCGGCGGCCCCGTAGAAGCGCTGGTAGGCGGCCACCAGCGGCAGCACGCGCTCGAGGTCGTCGGGCGCGAGGGGCCGGACCTGCACCGCGCGCCGTGGTCAGCGGCGGGAGCCGCCGCGGCCCTTGCGCCGCTTGCTGCGCGAGCCGCCCGACTGGCTGGACTTGCCGACCGGCACGGGCTCAGGCGCCACGTCGTCGTCCTCGGCGGCCGCCTTGCCCTTCCCCCCGCGCTCCTGCACGATGCGCTCCTGCTCGCGCAGCTCGCGCTCCTCGCTGAGGGTCGGCCACGGCACGGACAGCCCGGTCGCCCAGGCAGGCGGATCCTTGCGCGGGTAGACGCCGTGCAGCCCGGCGCCGAGCGCCAGCATCCACAGCCCGGGGACGATCTCGCCGATCGGGCCGAAGCCGAGCAGGACGAAGACCGCCACGAACATGCCCACGTAGCCCATCCCACGCGTGATCAGGCCGGTGCGCATCGCGTTCAGCGAGGTGTTGCCCAGCCCGACCAGCAGCACCAGGCCGAGGAACAGGCTCACGCTGCCCAGGGCGATGGTCACCGGCGCGTGGCCGAGGGCGTGGTCGGCGGCGTGGTTGTCGAAGTTGTGACCGTGCAGGAACTTGTGGGCGAGGATCGCCTGGCTGACCTGGGCCCCGACGCTCACCAGGCCCAGCATCGGCGGCACGTACAGGACGATCGGCCCCGCCGCGCGCATGCTCTCCGGGCGGCGGAAGCGCACCGCTCCGGAGAGGAAGTGGATGACGCCGGCGAGCCCGACGAACCCGAACGCGGCCGCCACGCTCGCGCCGATCAGCTGAGCCGCGTGCGAGTTGTAGAACTGCACCAGCTCGTAACGCGGGCTGACGCGCGGATTGGCCTGACCGTGCAGCAGCGGCCCGAAGCCCTGGAGCAGGCCGGTCTGCGGCTGGCTTCCGCTGGCGACGAGCGTGACCACCGTGCCGGCGAGCAGCAGGGCGCCGGCCACCAGGGCGATCGTGCCCATCGTCGCCCGCCGCTCGGTCTCGAACTCCACCTGGTGGCGGATCTGCGCCTTCTCGGGCATCGCCCGCGCAGTGTACGAGGTGGCCGCGGCACCACCGTCACTCCCATAGCCTTTGTGAGACATGCCAACCCCGCGCTTGTGGTCCTGGTACGTCTCGCCCTTCGCCGGCAAGGCGCGCGTCGCCTTCGCCGAGAAGGGCGTCGAGGTGCAGTTGCTGGAGATCGACCCCCGCCACCGCCCCGCGCGGTTGCGCGAGCTGAATCCGACCAATCGCGTCCCGGTGCTCGAGGTCGGCGACGTGGCGATCCGCGAGTCCACGTCGATCTGCGAATGGCTCGAGGATGCCCACCCCTCCCCCGCGCTGTGGCCCTCTGACCCGGCGCGCCGGGCGGCGGCGCGTGGCCTGCTGCGCTGGGTCGACGACGAGCTGAGCGTCAACTTCTTCCTGTCGATGCGCAAGGAGGCCTTCGGCCTGGAGAAGACCGACCATCCCGAGGTCGTCGCCCAGCTGCGCGAGCGGCTCATGCGACGCTGGCCGGTCCTCGAGCGACTGCTCGAGCGCGCCGACGGGCCCTGGCTGGCCGGCGGCCCGGAACCCTCGCTGGCCGACCTCTCGGCGATCCCGCTCGCCGTGCGGCTGCCGAGCTGGAAGCCCGAGCTGCAGCCCGACCCGGACGCCTGCCCGCGGGCCAGCGCGTGGCTCGCCACGCTGCGGGAGCGCCCGTCCGCGGCCGAGGTCGATCGCCGCGGCGAGCCGGTCACTTAGTTGGTGGCACCTCACGCAAACGTGAGGCACCACTGGTGACCTGCCCCGCGTGCCACGGCGAGCTCGCGCCGTGGCGGGTGGTGCCCGCCTCGGACCCGGCGCTGCCGGGCTCGTTCGCGCTCGAGCGCTGCCGTGTCTGCGGCTCGGCGGTGACGCTCGGCCCGGACCCCGGCGCCGAGGCCTACGCGGTCGGCGCCTACGGCGGCGAGCCCCGCCTGGCCCGCCTCGCCGCCCCGATCCTCGCCGCCTTCGATCGTCGCCGGCTGCGGCTGCTCGCCCGCGCGCTGGACCGGCCCGACACCGACCTGCGCGGGGTGCGGCTGCTGGACGCCGGCGCGGGCCGCGGGCGGTTCGTGGCCGGCGCGCTGGCCGCCGGTGCCCAGGCGAGCGGGTTCGAACCGGCGGCGCGAGGGGTGCAG
>DATAWZ010000172.1:0-6732 GCA_036266975.1 Solirubrobacteraceae bacterium | reverse complement strand
CTCGAGCGTCCAGTCGGTGCGCCGCTCGGCGCCGACGTCGTCGATGTGCAGCAGGTCGACCGAGCACAGGCGGTCCAGGAAGTCGACGATGCCCAGCTCGGAGTCGATCTTCTCGCGGATCACCGCCAGCAGGCGCGGCATCGAGTAGATCGCCACCGACCGCCCGCTGTCCAGCGCGGCCTTGGAGACGAGCATGGCCAGCGTCGTCTTGCCCGTGCCCACGTCGCCGTAGATCCACAGCCCGCGGCCGGCGTCGAGGTTCTCGCCCACGCGCGCGGCGAACCGGCGCACGACCTCGACCTGCTCGGGGTAGGCGACGAGGTCGGTACCGCCCAGACGGTCGAAGGACATGTCCTTGTAGCGCCGCGGGATGCGCGCCTCCAGCCGCCGCGCGCGCGTCTCGGCCAGCCGCTGCGGGCGGCAGCGGCAGTCGCGGGCGGTGTTGGTCTCCTCGTCGATCTCGAAGCCGCTGCCGTCGCACCGGCCGTACGGGCACTCACGCATAGCGCTCCCGGGCGTAGTTCATGAAGCGGGGATAGTCCTTCTGGAAGGTGAGCGTGACCGTCCCCAGGGCGCCGTTGCGGTGCTTGGAGACGATCAGGTCGGCCTCCCCGGCGCGCTCGGAGTCCTCCTCGTAGTACTCGTCGCGGTAGATGAACATCACCAGGTCGCTGTCCTGCTCGATGCTGCCCGACTCGCGCAGATCGGCGAGCTGGGGGATCTTGGGGTTGCGCTGCTCCACGGCGCGCGAGAGCTGGGAGAGCGCGATCACCGGCACGTCGAGCTCGCGGGCGAGCATCTTCAGCCCGCGGCTGAGCTCGCCGACCGCGGTCACGCGGCTCTCCACGCGGCTGTCGGTGCGCATCAGCTGCAGGTAGTCGACGATGATCAGGCCGAGCCCGCCGCTGACCTTGGTGTGCAGGCGCCGCGCCTTGGCTCGCACCTCCAGCAGCCCCAGATCGCTGGAGTCGTCGATGTACAGGGGCGCCGCGGCCAGCCGCTGGCTGGCCTTGAGGATCTTCGGCCAGCGCTCCCCGGGCACGCGGCCCTTGCGCAACTCCTCGCCGCGGATGCGCGCCTGCGAGGCCACGAAGCGCTGGGCGAGCTCGGACTCGGACATCTCCAGCGAGAACAGTGCGACGGCGCGGCCGTGCTCGAGCGCGGCGTTCTCGGCGATGTTGGCGACCAGCGCGCTCTTGCCCATCGACGGCCGGGCGGCGATCACGATCAGGTTGCCGGGCTGAAAGCCGCCGGTGAGCTCGTCCAGGTCGGTGAACCCCGACGGGGTGCCGGTCAGCGAGGTTCCCTCGGCCGACAGGCGCTGGAGCTTGTCGAGCTCCTCGTCGAGGATCTCCTCCACGGCGCGGAAGTCGCGCTGGCGATCGTCGCGGGCGACCTCGAGCATCAGCTTCTCGGCCCGCTCGACCAGGTCGCGCGGCGGCGCGTCGTGTCCGGCGACCTGCCCCTGGATCTCGTAGGTGGCCGACAGCAGCCGGCGCAGCAGCGAGTTCTCGCGCACGATCTGCGCGTAGCGGCGCACGTTGGCCACCGCGGGTACCAGGCCGGTGAGCCCGTCGATCGTCGCCTGCCCGCCGACCTCCTCCAGCACCCCGCTCTGGCGCAGCCGGTCGCTGAGCGTGAGCACGTCGATCGGAGTGCTCTCGCCGTACAGGTCGAGCATCGCCGCGTAGATCAGCCGGTGACGGTCGTGGTAGAAGTCCTCGGCCTTCAGGCCCTCGTCGATGACCAGCGAGTACATCGCGCGGTCCGAGAGCAGGATCGCCCCCAGCACCGACTGCTCGGCGGCGAGGTCGTGCGGGGGCACGTGCGCGACCGCAGGCGCACTGCCGTTGGTGCTCCTCTCTCGTGCATCCGTGCTCATGAGGTCGGCCAGTCTAGATCGCCCGTGGCGGCTCGCCCAGGGGATCCGCGGGTCCTCTGCGGACCGTTCCCGCTATCTCCGCCAGATGCGTCCCGGGAGGCCATCAGCGAACACATGTTCGCACGGCGGTCGGACGGCTCTCAGGGCGCCGGCGCGCTCCAGGTGACGTGCCCGTCGCGCACGACCAGGTGGGTCGGCTGGGCGTCGCTGAAGGCCAGCTCGCGCACCGTTCCCGCCCGATCGGCGCGGAAGATCCCGAACCCGTCGCTCGCCGTCCCGTCCTGGTCGCCGACCCAGGCCGCCGTCCCGCCCGGGCCGAGCACGAGCGCGCTCACGTCGTCGTAGGAGCCGCTCGCGCCGCTCCAGCGCCAGCGCCGCCGTCCCGTGCGCAGGTCGTAGAGCTCGACCGCCACCGGGTCGGCGAACTGGTGCACGGTGAGGACCGCCACCGCCACCTCGGTGCCCGCCAGGGCGATCGCCCCGACGCCGCTGCCGCCGCGCGCGCCGAAGTCGGCCACGGTCCCCAGGCGCACCGCCCGCCCGACCCCGTCGGCGCACCCGTAGATCGCGTCCGGGCGCCCGCGTCCGGTGGGCAGGAAGAACACCCGCGCGCGCGCGTCGCGCGGCGCGCGCCGCGGCGGCCCGGCGCCCTGGCGGCCGAGCGCCCCGGGAAACCGGCACGAGGGCACCCGCGCAAGGCTCGGCGCGGCCCGCGCGCCCGAGGCGCTCGAGGCGCCCCCGAGCAGGGCCAGCGCGACCGCGGCGACGGACACCATGCGCCCCATCGGCCGGATGATAGGAGCGCCCCGACTCAGAGGCCCGCGACCGGGGAGGAACGGGCGCCGCGGGCCTTTCCCCGAATCCCGCAAGCGCGACGCCCGGCCGGGCTACGCTGTGCTCCACAGATGCGCGATCCGCACGAGGTGCTCGAGCTGCGTCCCGGCGCCACCCCCGAGGAGGTGCGCGCGGCCTATCGGCGGCTCGTGCAGAAGCACCACCCCGACCACAACGCCGGCTCCAGGGAGTCCGCGCTGCGCTTCGAGGAGGTCCAGGAGGCCTACGCGGCGCTGCGCGACGGCGCCCCCGCGCCGCCGCCCAAGGCGCGTCCGCCGGCCGACTCGGGCGTCGACGCGCGCATGGTCGAGATGGAGCGCGAGCTGCGCGAGGCCGGCGCCGCCCGCGCGAAGGCCGAGCGGGCGCTGCGCGACGCCGCACGCGAGGCGGTCGCGGCGGCGCGTCCGGACCGCGCCAGCGACGAGGATCTCGGCTACGTCACCACCGACGACAGCTTCTCGAAGATCCTCTCCGACGCGCGGCGCGAGTTCGAGGAGCGCCCGCTCGCGCGGCGCGTCTCGGACCTCGCCGGCGACTTCGAGCGGCTCGTGGCCAAGCTCACCGGCGAGGACAAGCGCGAGTAAGCGCTACTTGGAGGCGGTGACCATGGTCTTGACGCTCGCCATGACCCCGTCGGCCACCTCGAGATCGACCATGTAGGTCCCGACGCTGCGGATCGGCTCGACCATGTGCACGCGCCGGCGGTCGATCTTCAGCCCGCGCGCGTCGCGGACCGCGTCGACGATGTCCTGCGGCGTGATCGACCCGAACAGGCGCCCGTCCTCGCCGGCCTGGGCCGGGATCGTGAGCACCGTGCGCCCGAGCAGCGCCGCGTTCTCCTGCGCCTTCTCGACCGCCTCGCGCGCCGCGCGGTCGGCGGCGGCGCGGCGGCGCTCGGCCGCCTCGATCGCGCCCTTGGTCGCCGGCGCGGCGAGCTTGCGCGGGATCAGGTAGTTGCGCAGGTAGCCCTTGGAGACGTCGACGACCGTGCCGCGCTCGCCGAGCGTCTGCACATCCTCCAGCAGGATCGCGTCAGGCATCAGCGGTCGCGATCGCGGTCGCGGTCGCGGTCGCCACGACCGCCACGGCCGCGCTCCTCGACGCCCTCATTGACGTACGGCAGCAGCGCGAGCTCGCGGGCGCGCTTGACGGCGCGCGCGATCTGGCTCTGATGACGGCGGCAGGCGCCCGTGATCCGGCGCGAACGGATCTTCCCCTTCTCGGAGATGAACCGACGCAGCCCGACGACGTCCTTGTAGTCGACCTGCTCGACCTTGTCCCGGCAGTGCTGGCAGGGCTTGCGCCGGCCGCCTCCGCCTGGGCCCTTCTTCTCGCGGCGCCGAACCGGCTTGCCGCGCCCTCGCGCTTTTGCCACGTTGCTCCTAAAAGGTCTTGGACTGGTCGCGGGGCTTGGCTGAGCCGGACTTCGTCCGGTGGCGCTGCCCGCCCTAGAACGGAATGTCGTCTTCGCCGGTGCCCCCGCCGACCGGCGCCGGGCGGAAGTCCCGATCGTCGACCGGGATGTCGCTGCGGCCTGGGCCCACGCTTGCGTTGAAGCCTCCGCCGGAGTCATCCCGGGACCCCAGGAACTGCACCGAGTCCGCAATGATATCGATCGCCTGGCGCTTTCCCCCCTCGGGGGTCTCCCACTCGCGCCATTCCAGGCGCCCGTCGACGGCCACCGGACGTCCCTTGGACAGGAAGCGGGCGCAGTTCTCGCCCTGCGCGCCCCACACGGTGACGTCGAAGTAGTTGGGCTTGTCCTCCCACTCGCCCTGGCTGTTCTTGCGACGGGTGTTGCAGGCGATGCGCAGCTTGCACACCGAGTTGCCGCTCGGCAGCGAGCGCAGGTCGGGGTCGCTGGTCAGGTTGCCGGTGATGACGACCCGGTTGATGTTGGTGGCGGCCATGGCGGTCCTTTCTCGTACTGGTCCGCGAGCGAGTCTAGACCCGGCCTCGGAAGGCACCTCAAACGACCGCGCACGTTGCGAAGAACGCGCGCGTCGGTCAGCTGCCGCTCTCGACCCGGTCCGCCTGCGCCCGGGTCGGGCGCACCTTGGGCGCGGTGCGAAAGACGTGATCCCAGTACGGCGCGCTGACGCCGAAGCCGCGCGTGGAGTCCTGGAAGTGGTGGCGCATGTGCAGCTCGCGCAGCTTGCGCCCCACGCGCGTGCGCGGGCGGAAGTGGTGCACGTAGTAGTGCAGCATGTCGTAGGCCAGGTATCCGGCCAGGAAGCCCGCGGCGATCGCCGGGGCGTCGCGGTGGCCGAAGATCAGCTCGTACAGGCCGAAGAACATCGCGGCCAGCGGCACGCTCACCGACGGGGGCATCACCAGGCGCAGCGGGTCGTTGGGGTGGTCGTGGTGGACCCCGTGGATGATCCAGTGCAGCCGCTTGCCGATCGGGTGCTCGGGCTCGAAGTGGAAGACCACGCGGTGCAGCCAGTACTCGATCAGCGTCCACAGGGCGTAGCCGACGACGGTCAGGCCGAGCATGCTCGCCACCGAGACGAAGTGCAGGCTCCAGACCTCCAGCAGCGCGACGGCCGGCACGAAGATCAGCGGCGGTACGATCGGATGCACGCGCGAGAGGAAGTCGAGCACGGGCGAGCGGAACATCCGCGGCGACGCTCGCAGCTTGTCGGATTTGGCCTGAGGGGACGCGGTCGCCACGGCGGCAATTCTATCCCCTGGCGGGGAAAGCCAAGCGCGTCAGGCCGACGCGGCGGGGGCCACGGGCTCGCCCTCGGGGCGGCGCGCGGGGCGCTGATCCGGCGGCGGCGGGGTGCCCGGGGCCAGCCGCACGACGCGATAGCGCATCACGCCGTCGCTGATGCGCAGCATGCGGTCCAGCTGGGGCAGCATCGACGTCGGCCCGTGGAACTGGTACAGGTGGTACTGGGCGCTGCCGCGATGGTCGATCGGATACGCCGTCGGCCGCTCGCCCCAGTCCTGGTCGCCGACCAGCTCGCCGCCGCCGTCGGTGATCGCCTTGCGCACATCGTTGAGCACGCCGCTGCGAACGGCCTCGTCGGCCTCGGGGTTCAGCAGCAGCATCAGGTCGTACAGGGGAGCGGGAGCGCTCATCGCGGGCGCATGATAGCGGCCGGCGAGCGCCCTCCCGGGCGGGCGGGCGGCTCAGCCGACCGGCTGGTCGGCGTCGTGGGCAGCCTTCGCGCGGATGTCGGCGAGCTGATCGTCGATCCAGTCGCCGGGGTCGCGGCGGGTGACGATGTCGACCAGGCCGCGCGACCGGCGGGCACGTTCGACCGAATCCATGGTCAGCGCGGCGTGGATGGAGTCGGCGAGCTCCTGGATGTCGAACGGGTTGACCGACAGCGCGTACTCGCCGAGCTCCTCGTGGGCGCCG
The DNA here is from genome assembly GCA_036266975.1 of Solirubrobacteraceae bacterium. Taxonomy (GTDB): domain Bacteria; phylum Actinomycetota; class Thermoleophilia; order Solirubrobacterales; family Solirubrobacteraceae; genus DATAWZ01. Next base: position 646 of record DATAWZ010000172.1, on the reverse strand, counting down.
GTGTTCTCCGAGAGGATCGAGACGCCCTGGCGCTCGTTGACGATCGGCCCCTCCTTGGCCACGAGGTTCATGCCGTCGAACATCGCGTTGACCAGCAGCACGTCGTAGTGCTTGTAGGCGGCGACCGCCTCCTCGAGGTCGTCGCGCAGCTTGAGCTGGATCGGCATCCAGTCGGGCGTGCCGTGGCGGTGGTTGACCACCGCGACGAGCGCCTCGATGCGCTCCAGGTACTCGGCGTACTCGGGCACGTCGGTTCGGGAGGGCATCAGCTGGGCCATGAACGTGACCCGCTCGACGAACTCGGGGTGCTGCTCGAGGAACAGGTCGAACGCCGAGAAGCCACGCAGCACGTTCTTTGACAGATCGGCCCGGTCCACGCGCAGGATCAGGAAGTCGCGCCGGCGGCGCAGCAGCTCGCGCTCGAAGTGGGCGACGCGATCGCGGCCCGCGACGGCGCGCGTGGCCACCGAGTCGATCGGCAGCGGGTAGGCGCGCACCCATACGTCGCGCTCGCCGAAGCGGACCAGGCCGCGCTCGAAGTCGACGTGCAGGTCCATCAGGTCGCGGCAGCACTGCAGGAAGTTGCGCTGGTAGGAGCGCGTGTGCAGGCCGATGATGTCGTTGGCCAGCAGCCCGGAGTAGATCG